>CAZLBQ010000047.1:0-19429 GCA_964557745.1 uncultured Anaerolineales bacterium | reverse complement strand
TGGTCAAGCCGTTCAACCCGCGCGAGTTGGTGGCGCGGGTCAAGGCGGTGCTGCGGCGGACCGATCGCAGCGCGACGCCGACGGATAGCACATTGACCGTGGGCGACGTGCGGCTCGACCCGGCGCGCCGCGAGGTGTTCGTCAACGGTCAGCCCCTGACGCTGCGCGCCAAGGAGTTCGACCTGCTGGCGTACCTGATGCACAGCCCTGGCCTTGTCCTCAGCCGCGAGCAATTGCTCAACGCCGTGTGGGGCTACGACTTCTACGGCGACACACGCACCGTCGATGTCCACGTCGCCCACCTGCGCGACCGCCTGGCGGGCAGCGCGGTGCGCATCGAGACGGTGTGGGGCGTCGGCTACAAGCTGGTCACGGCGGAGGGGTAATGGACACGCCGCGCGACGAGTACGCCCTCGTCGGAGGGCGCATTTTCTTGCCCGGTGGCGACGGGCTGAGCGATGGGCTGGCGCTGCACATTCGCGGCGAGCGTATCGTGGCGGTGGTGGACCCGCGCGCCTTGCCGCCCACCGTGCCCCAGATCGACGTGGGCGGGCGGGCCATCCTGCCCGGCCTCATCGACGTGCATGTGCATTCCGAGGACTGGCACGCGCCGCTGTTCCTGGCGAACGGCGTGACGACGATCCGCGACGTCGGCTGCGCCCTGGGGCCGGTGCTCGACCGCCGCACCCGCTGGAACCGCCCCGATGCTGTCGCCCCACGCCTGGTGTGCTGCGGCCCATTGCTGGACGGCGGCGGCGCGGCTCACACCCGGATGATGCGTGTCGTGCGCACGGCCGACGAGGGGCGCGCCGCCGTGGACGAGCTGGTCCAGGCCGGCGTCGACCAGATCAAGCTCTACGCCTGGCTCGACTGGCCGTCCTTCGAAGCCATCCTGCGCCGCTCCCAGCAGCACGGCAAGTTTACCCTGGCCCACATGCAGAACCTGGTCGATGCCCGCTCGGCTGTCAAGGCCGGGCTGAACGAGATTGAGCACTGCTCGGGCTGCGCCGAAGCCGTGTTCCCAGAGCGCGCGCTGGCGGGCGAGAACTGGCGGCGTCTCTTCGCCGCCACGCCCCCCGACGCGATGGACCGCCTCATCGACCTGCTGGTGGAGCGGAATGTCTGGATGGCGGTGACGCGCATCATCTGGCGCAACGTCGGCTCGGAGTGGCAGCCCTATCACTGGGACCAGCCACATTTGCGCTACGCCTCACGACCGCTCAAGGCGTGGTGGGCCAGCCGCCAGTCCAACGAGTTGCCTCGCGCCCATCGCCTCGAATACGCCCAGGCATGGGGCGCGCTGCAACTCTTCACCGCCAAGCTCGTCGAGCGCGGCGTGCGCATCATCCCCGGCAGCGACGCGCCGTTTGTCTTCGTGATGCCGGGTTTCGGGCTGCACGAGGAACTGGGCTTGCTCAGCGAGTGCGGGATGTCGCCGGGCGAGGTTATCCGCGCCGCGACCGAGCGCGCAGCCCAGGCGCTCGAAGTAGACGACCAGGTGGGCCGCCTCGCGTCGGGTAAGCTGGCCGACCTGACCATCGTGGATGGCGACCCGATGGCTGATCTGCGTGCCCTACGTCGTGTGTGGCGGGTCGTGCGCGGCGGGGTCTGGCTGGACCCGGCAGGTCTGTTGGCGCAAGCAGCCGAGTACGCCGACAGCGCCGAGTTGGGGGCCGACCGCCGCATGTCGGACGTATACTAGCGACGGAGGGGTTTTGAGATTGCGTTGGCTGGTGTTGGCCCTGGTGTGTGGGTGGCTGGTGACAGGCGCGGCGACGGCGCAGGCCGGCATCGCGTGGACGGCGGAGGAGGCGGCGTGGCGGGCAGTGGGCTGGCTGCGCGGGCGGCAGAGCGCCGATGGCGGTTTCGGCGACGCGAGCACAACCGTCGCTGTCCTGCACGCCCTGGGCGACGCCGGGGAGAATCCGTCCGCTTGGCGGTCCGTGCAGGGCGTCTCGATTCTCGACTACCTGACTCTGCGCGCCGACGAGTTCGCGCAACGCGACGCGGCGAGCGCCGGGCGGCTGGTGGTGGCGCTGGCCGCCAGTGGGCAAGACCCCCGCGCCTTCGCTGGCTTCAGTCCCCTGTCGCGGCTCCAGGCGCACTACGACCCGACGCGCGGTGTCTATGGCGGCAGCGTCGGCACGCCGCTCGACCAGGCCTGGGCGCTGCTGGCGCTGGCGGCGGCGCGCGAGACGGCGCCCGACGGCGTTGGCGCGAAGCTGCTGGCCTGGCAGAATAGCGATGGTGGCTGGTCAGGCGCGAGCGGCAAGTCGGAAGTCGAGGTGTCGGCGCTCGCGCTGGCGGCGCTGGCGACCGTCGGCTATGGGCCGGGCGACCCCGACATTGGCTGGGGGACGAGCTTCCTGAGCCGCTCGCAGGCTCAAACCGGCGGCCTGACGCGCGGCGTGGGGTGCGGCTGCCAGGCCGACGCGCGCTCGACGGCCCGCGCGACCCAGGCCATCCTCGTCGTGGACCGTGACCCGCTCACCTCGGGCTGGCTCAAACCGGGCGGCTCGCCCCCCGACTGGCTGCGCATCCGCCAGGCCGATGACGGCGGCGTCCCCCTCACCCCCTTTGTCCAGCCCGACACCCTGACCACCGCCTACGCCGTCTCGGCGCTGCTCGGTCGGCCGCTGGCCGTCCGAGGCCGCGTCCCGGCGACCCGCTCGGCGCTGGCCTGGCTGCGCCCCCGCCTCATGCCCGACGGCGGCTTCGCGCCGGTTGGGACGGCCTCCGACCCCGACTTCACCCTCGACGCCGTCTTCGCCCTGGCCGCTCTCGGCCAGACCCCCGCGGACTGGCAGCGGCCCGGCGCGCCGACGACCCTGGACTACCTGGCCGCCCACGCGCCGCGCTCGACGGCCCAGACCCTCGGGCGGCTCATCATCGGCGTCGTGGCGCTGGGAGGCGACCCGCGCCGCGTCCAGAGCGCCGACCTGCTGCGCCGCCTCGATGCCTTCTACAGCGCCGACACAGGCGCGTATGGGACGACGACTCTCGACACGGTCTGGGCGCTGCTGGCGCTGGCGGCCGTCCACCGCCCGCCGCCCGACAAGGCCATCGCCTACCTCGCCAGCCGCCAGGCCGACGACGGCGGCTGGCGGGCGCGGGATGGCTTGCCCACCGACACCGTCACGACGGCGCTGGCGCTCCAGGCGTTGGCGACTGCGCAGGCCCAGCCAGGGGCGATGGCGCGGGGGCGGGCCTACCTGGCGCAGCGCCAGCAGCCCGACGGCGGCTTCGCGGCATCCGCTCAGGCCACCGTCTCCTCCACAATGGCGACGGCGGCGGCGCTCCAGGCCCTCGCCCTGCTAGGCGAGCGCGCCGACGGCCCCGCCTGGACGAAGCATGCCCTGGACGCACGCCTGAGCGCGCTGCCCGCCTGGACGCCGCCGCGCGCCCTGCTCGCCTGGCAGAACGCCGACGGCGGCTTCCGCCTGCAATCTGACTTCGCCGAGACCGATCCGTTGGCGACGGTCCTGGCCGTCCCGGCCCTGGCGGGCCGCTGGCAGCCGCTGGCCCACGAGCCGCGGCAGGTGTTCCTGCCGTTGATTACCATAAGTTAGCGGTGCAATTGAGCTATTGAGTGTAGAATAATGGTCAGTGATGACGCCAGTGGGATACGGAGAAGATAGGTATGACGCACGTTCTCACGATGACAGTGGCTCTGCAAGAGGACGAGGCTGGCGGGCTGCGGATTGCCGACACGCGTATTCCGCTCGAACGTGTCATCTACGCGTATCAAGACGGTCAGGCGCCTGAGGCGATTGTGGGGAGCTTCCCGGCGTTAAAACTCGCGGACGTGTACGCCGTCATTGGCTACTACCTGGACCACCAGGACGAAGTCACAGCCTACCTGAGGCGGCGCGAGCAAGAAGCCGCTGACTTACGCCAAGACGTCGAGAGCCGCTTCCCCACTCATGAGCTACGCGGCAGATTGGCTGCGGCTCGTCACCGGATCCATGAAGAATGACGCTCAGAATAAAGAGCCATCGGATGGCCGACGCGTACCTGACACCCTCGAACACCGGAACAGTAAAGAGCGCGGCCAGGCCCATGAAGCTGTAGAGAAGCACCTCAAGCGCCCAGAAAGCGGTGGCCGAGGTAGTGACCCCGAAACTCGGATCACTACAGGTGCTTGTGCAAGAGGGTATCGATGTCCTCCGTCCGCTCGCACTCAACTACCGAACCCTTTCGACACCAGAACGCCGCTTCGCCGCGCTGAAGGACGTCGCGCGTGGCCATGACCTGGGGCTTATCCAACAGCCTGGCGAGCAGTTCCTCCAGCAGCGAACCGATGGCATCCCAGCGGGTGTAGAAAAACCTGGTGTACCATCCATCGTCGTGCGCATGACACAGGAGCCGGTTGCCCAACCCTGGGACGGGAACGTCCCCTAGCGGACGAGCAGCGTGCGCAAAGAAGGTCAGCGCGGCGACCGCGCTATCCTCAAGATCCGCCAGCGAGACACCCCGCCCGAAGTCGGCCCAGCAGAAGTCGCCATACCCATACACATCGTCCGCAGCGAGCCTCGTCAAGTTTTCGGCTGGCACGAACTCCAAGCGGTTTCGCGGCTCGAACGACGCCTCGTCGAACTGGTGGCGAAGGAGCACGATGCCGCCGGTGTTCAGCAATCCTGGCACGACGTCTCGGAACTCGACGCCCGAGGCAACCACGCGCCGTGCCTGAGGTTCATGCCATACGTAGAGGTAGTCGCGCATTCAGAAGCACCTAACTCGTAATTCAACCGCACCCGGTCGCTTTAGAGAGCATGATACGACACCCGTCGCTTGCTCTCGACCGGCTCGACTGGTGTGGTAGCCACCAATCATAGGCGCTATTGCGGCAAGGTCAAGGGTCAAGTGGAGCATCACCGGCGCAAGAATGGCCTTCAAAGTGACTTTTGATGACGAGAGCACCAGGAGGAAGCCTCGACTGTGGCGAGACATGACTACCGTCTAATGTTACGTATCGGTCGTACATCGCCTTTTGTCAGATCAAGTACTGACTGTTACGCTTTATGGAAGGAAATATTTACACCGATCTACTTGGACTGTGGCAAAGACGGTTTTCGTTGCTCCATAATACTGCCAAGGTTGTATTTTGTGACTTGTTGTCTGTGAAATTCCGGATCTTAAGGCGGATTTTAAGAGAAGTCCCTTGAAATCCAAGTTGCTTTATGGTAACATGTGTCTAGCTTCGTGGTACATATGTGCAGTTCAGCAACGGATAAATCGCGCCAAGTCTTCTGTTTCCCGGCCGGTAATTCCGTAACGTACTGTTCACATATGTTAGGCCAAAAGACGAAGGCCAGCGTTCGCGGCGCTGGCCCAAGTCCCTTCACCTTTGCCCGACTTGCATCGGGCTGTATGGAGTGTCTAAGTAATGGCATTGTACCCCAAGAAACGGTCCCCGTCAAGAGGGGACCGGGATGAAATGACGGCTTCACAGCAATTCACTGTCACGATGACCGTCATCACGGCGATTGTGGCTGTGTTGTTCATGGCGTTCTGCTTCAATCGCCCTGAGATCACAAGCGCTATCCTGGCCGCGCTGAGTCGCCTACCGTAAGTATCGGGCAGAAGCAGTAAGTAGACTGGCACCCTTTCAGGGTGCCTTTTATATTGGGTGTCGACGACAAAATTACGTCCGGGCCGGCGCTGGGAGGCCGACCCGGACGCCAGGAGGGGGTAAAGTCTAGGCGTCGTAGTACAGGAAGAACTCGTACGGATGCGGGCGCAGCCGCACCGGGTCAACTTCCTTCGCCCGCTTGTACTCGACCCACGTCTCCAGCACGTCGGGCGTGAAGACGCCTCCCTCCAACAGGAAGTCGTGGTCGGCCTCGAGGGCCGCCAGCGACTCGGCCAGCGAGCCGGGTACCGTCTTGATGGCCGCCTTCTCCTCGCCCTCCAACTCGTACAGGTCCATGTCGTGCGGCTCGCCAGGGTGAATCTTGTTCTTGATACCGTCGAGACCGGCCAGGAGCATGGCCGCGAACGCCAGGTAGGGGTTGGACGACGGGTCGGGGCAGCGGAACTCGATGCGCTTGGCCTTGGGGCTGTTGCTGTACATCGGGATGCGGACGGCGGCGCTGCGGTTGCGGCGCGAGTAGACCAGGTTGACCGGGGCCTCAAAGCCCGGTACCAGGCGGCGGTAGGAGTTCGTCGTCGGCGCGATGAGGGCCAGCAGGGCGGGCGCGTGCTTGAGCAGGCCGCCGATGTAGTACAGCGCCGTCTCGGACAGGCCGGCGTAGCCGTCGGCGTCGAAGAACAGCGGGACCCCATCCTTCCACAGGCTCTGGTGGACGTGCATGCCGGAGCCGTTGTCGCCAAACAGCGGCTTGGGCATGAAGGTCACGGTCTTGCCGTGCTTGCGGGCGATGTTCTTGATGACGTACTTGTAGGTCAGCAGGTTATCGCCCATGTTGACCAGCGGCGAAAAGCGCATGTCAATCTCGCACTGGCCCGCCGTCGCCACCTCGTGGTGATGGACCTCGACCTTGACGCCGGCGGCCTGGAGGGCCAGCACCATCTCGGAGCGCAGGTCCTGGAGGGTGTCGGCGGGCGCGGTCGGGAAGTAACCTTCCTTGAAGCGCGGGCGGTGGCCCAGGTTGGGCGTGCCGTTGCGCCCGCTATTCCAGATGCCCTCCTCCGAGTCGACTTCGTAGAACGCGCTGTAGGCGTTCTGGTCGAAGCGGACCGAGTCGAACACGAAGAACTCAGCCTCCGGCCCCCAGTAGCTCGTGTCGGCGATGCCCGTGCTCTTGAGATACGCCTCGGCCTTCTTGGCGATGTAGCGCGGGTCGCGCGAGTACATCTCGCCCGTGATGGGGTCCTTGACGTCGCAGATCAGGCTCAGGGTAGGAATCTCGCACACCGGGTCAACGACGGCGGTCTTCGGGTCGGGCATGAGCAGCATGTCCGACTCGTTGATGGCCTGGAAGCCACGGATGCTCGACCCGTCGAAGCCGAGACCCTCGGCGAACGAGCCTTCATCGAACTCGGTCAGCGGCATGCTAAAGTGCTGCCACGTCCCCGGCAGGTCGACAAACTTGACATCGACGATCTGGACACCGGCCGCCTTGGCATACGCCAGCACTTCGGCGGGGGTGGTGAGAGTCGGCTTCGCGGCGCCATTGGCGGTCCCCAACTTCTCGACTAGTTCTTTCGTTACAGCCATGTCAGTCCTCCTGGTTGGTCTAAGCGGACGCGCAAGGGTGCGCGCCGCCAGATTAACGAATCACGGCGACCAGGGTCGTCAGCGCCTGCCAGCCAATCTGCCCGCCGAAGACGAGCAGGGCCAGGCCGGAGACGGCGGTCGCGGCGCGGAACACGGTCGGGCGGACGAACTGCCGCCCGAAGCCGACCAGCGCGGCCATGAAGAAGGCGTATAGGAAGCAGCCCAGCACGAAGCTGGCGATAAAGGCGGTCGTCCCGGTGGGGCTGAGGTCGGTCAGGCCGGAGGCCAGCATCGCGCCGCCGATGGACAGCCACCACAGGATGGCCATCGGGTTGGTCAGCGACATCGCCGCGCCGGTGCGGAAGGCGTTGCTGAGGCTAGCAGGCGGCAAACAGGTGGCAGTAGGCAGCAGGCTGGGGGCGGCAGGCAGCACAGTTTCTGAGAGGCTGCTTGCTGCCTGCTGCGTGCTCGCTAGAGGGTTCGCGCTGGACATGGCGTCTTTGACGGCGCTGACGCCCAGGTAGGCGAGGACGAGAGCGCCCGCCACCCACAGCGGGATGCGGATGGCGTTGTGGGTCACGAGCGGGGCCAGGCCCAGGAAGGCCAGGACGCAGAACGTCGTGTCGCCGATGATGGAGCCGAGTTGGAGGGCCAGGGCCGGGCGAAAGCCGCCCCGCAGCCCGCGCCGCAGCGTCTCGATAGTCACGGGACCGACCGGCGCGCAGAAGCTCACTCCGAGGAGGATGCCGGCGATAAGGGTGTGCAGTGTCATACGAGCGTCCGAACCTCCCCAGCCAAGACCCATTCCCCCCACGGAAAACGGGTCTCTGGCCGTCAGCGTCGTGAAAACAAAAAGGCCTTCGGCCCCTGGACTTGCCAGGAGGGGACCGAAGGCCTCGAGACCTTTTGAACGCGCCCTAAGCGGGCCGCTCCTTATCGTATTGGGTCACATTGTACACGGAAACAGCGCGAATGTCAAGTCTGAACGCAGCGCGTCACGAAAGAAATGTCTCTCATACGAAGAGTCGACCGTCTTCGGTGCGCATGAAGAGGACGGGCGTCCCCCAGGCGCGGTCGTTGATGTCGCGCTCGGTGCGCAGCAGCAGGCGGGCCTGCCCGACCGCCCGGTCAGCCGGCATGCCGGCGACCAGCGCGTCGTAGAGGGCGCCGGCGAAGACTTTGGCGGCGTCATCGGCGATGGGGAACTGCATGGCGACGACGGCCGGAATCTTGGCGAGGCCCGCCAGTTTCTCGCCCAGTCCGGACAGACGCCGCGTCGGTGTACCCTGCGCCCCCTCGCAGGCGTTGAGGATGACCAGGCGCAGACTGACGGCTTCGGCAAACAGGTCGGCGAAGGTGTCCTCATCCACCAACTGCATGCGGCCCGCCGCGTCGTTGAGCACGACATAGCCGGTGTCCTGGACGAGGGTCTTGGGCCGGATGAAGCCCCGATCGGCGCCACCCCCATTGGCCGGGGCCGCGCCGCCGTTGTCGGCGACTTCGACAAAGCGCAGCCCGTTACCGGTCGCCTCGCCCCGCACGCGCGCCACCTGGTCGGCGAAAATCGCGTGCCCGCTGTAGTGGATGACGTGGTAGTCGGCCGCTAACTGGTGGAGGATTTGCTGGTTGGTGGGGTTCTCCAGCACGTCGAGCGTCACACGCTGGGCAGTCTTGAGTGGTCCCAGGGCGTCCTCGATCAGCTTGCGTTCCCCCGCCAGGTCCAGCGGCCGCGACCCCGGCGGGTTAGACAGGATGAGCAGGACTCGCAGGGGCTTGGCCGGCGGCACGGCGGGGACCAGTCCCCCGCCCTCGAGGTAGCGCGAGACGATGACGCGGTCGAACGCCAGGAACTTGCTGTGCTGGCTGTCGTACATGTACTCCCAGGGCAGGCGCCGCAGCTCGGGCGCGCGCAGCCGCAGCCGTAGCCGCAGCCCGCGCTGCCGGGATTGGGCGATGGAGTAGGCGGCGTAATAGACATTGCCGACGGTGTCGCCCATGAGCAGGGCGTGGAGGCGGACACCCATGCGGCGGATGACGCCAGGGTCGAACGTGCCCTGGTCGAGGGCCGTCAACCCGGCGACGAGGTCCGCATCCTGGAGTGTGATGGGCGTCCGACCCTCGACCTGGCCTTGCGACGAGACGAGGACCTGGAGCTTGTAGCCGCCTTGCGGGTCGGCTTCGACGGCCATATCGAAATCGTCGTACTCCAGGCCGGCTACCGGCGCCATGACTGACAGCGGCGCGACGGCTGGCGCCACCGGTTGGACGGCTGGGGGAGTGAGCGCGCCACCGCCCTGGTCCTGGAACTGGCCCGTGTCCAGGCCCGGCTCGTTGACCCGCAGCCACTCAACTAAGTCGCCAATGCGGTTCTGCCCGGCTAATTCGAGCACCAGCCGCCGCAACTGGTCACGGGGCGGAAGGACGGCTGGGGGCGCGCCGCCGGCCGCCGGGGCCAGCGCAAAGGCGGCCTCGCGCAGCTTGTCGGAGCCGTAGATAAAGACAATCTCTTCGATGTTCTGCGCGCTGAGCCGCGTCAGCAGCGCATCACGCAGGGCGACAATGTTCCAGGCCATGGTCGTCCCTCTCGCCCTTACCAACTCAAGCCGAGCTTCTCAGATCGGCGAACAGGCGACCGTCTGCCGCGCGCAAGAACAGCACCGGCGCTCCCCAGGCCCGGTTCGTCAGCCCGTGATTCACGACCAGCGCGAGGCGGGCCTGGGTCAACGCCGTGTCGACTGCCACGCCATCCGCGATGGACTGATAGAACGCCGCCATGAAGTCGCCGTTGGTCGCATCGTCCAGCGGAAACTGGAGGGTGACGACGGCCGGCAGGTTGGCGACCTGCGCCAGCCGCTCGCCGAGACGCGTGAACGGGCCGCTCATTGCCCCGGCCGCCATCGAGCCGGGGGCCAATAGGGCCAGGCGGGTGCCCGGCAGGTCGGCCAATAGTAGGGCTAGGCTCTCCTCATCCATCAGGCGGAGTGAGTTGTCCTCGTCGCATAAGCCGAGATAGCCGGTGTCCGGACGGAGGGTCTGTCCGGCGCGCACCATCTCGCCTTCGTCGCTCACATAGTGAGCGGGACCGTCATAGTGGATCACGTGATAGGCGTCGCTGCGGACGCGTTGTAGGATGGTCCGGGAGGTAGGCTGCTCGACGACATCGAGCCGCACGCGGCCGGTGGAAATGAGCGGCGCAAGGGCCGCCTCCAGCCGCTGGCGTCTGGCGGCCACATCCAGCGGTGGCGCGCCGGACGGACTGGATAGGAGCAACAGGACACGCAGGGTTGTCGCGAAGGGGGCCGGGGCGGGCGGGGTGGGCGCGGGCAGAAAGCGCGACAACGTGGTGTCGGCGCGGGTGGCGAGGAAGGTTGTCCGCAGGCGGTCGTATACGGTCTCCCACGGCAGGCTCTTCAAGTCGGGCGGCTCGATGCGGAGGCGGAGACGCAGGATACGGCCGCTACGGTCGATGCGGCCGAGGGTGGCGAAGTACAGCTTGCTGACCTCGTCGGGCAGCAGCGCCGCGAAGAGGCGCTCCCCCATCGCCTGGACGGCGCGCAAGTCAAGCGTGGCCGCTTCGAGCGCCTTGAGACCGGCCACGATGGGTGGCTCGTCGGCCCGCAGCCGAGTGCGGGCCTCAGCCTGGCCGGCCGGCGAGTCGAGGACGCGGACGGTGTACACATCATCGCCCAGGTCGTCGAAGGCGACGTCGAAGTTGACGTATTGGTAGGCCGGCGGGGTGGGGAGCAGTGGGGCGGGCGGCGCGGGCGATGGTTCCGCGCCGCTGGCAGGTGGCGCGGGCGGTTCCGCGCCGCTCTCAAGGGTCGCCGAGCGGGCCGTCAGGCTTTGCGGGTCGATGTCGGGGCGGTTCTTCTGCACCCAGCCGACGAGGGTGTCCAGTTGCCCGCGCCGGTGGAGATACTCGATCAGGTTGCGCGCCCGCGCCGACTTGGTATCCCCGGCCAGGTTGTCGTAATCGATGCCGATGTCGTAGGCCAGGTTCTGCAACTCGTCGGCGGAGAACCGATCGACGAGGGTGTTGCGCAAAACGACACGATCCCAGGGTGAGGCTCCCATTGGCGTTTCCCTCCCAACACGTGAGAGACTAAAAAAACCTAGAAGAACAGCTTAGCGAGCTTCAGGATGCCCTGGCTCCAGGGGACGCGGTGGGTGATGCCCGACGACTTCTCGAACTTGTCGACGTTCGCCAGGTACCACCGATAGTTGCGCAGCAGCGCCTCGCGGTTGGAGTAGCGGGGCTGATAGCCCAGAACGCGCTCGGCCTTCTCGATGGACACGAACGACTCCTTGCCCACCGTCTCGTAGATCCACTGGTAGAGCGGCGACAGCCCCAACTGCTCCAGGATGCGCAGCGTGAAGATGGCCGGGCCTTCCGGGATGGGGATGACCCGCTTGCCGTAGCCCGCCGCGTCGAGCACGGCCTGGAAGTCCGTCTTGGGCGTGCCGTACTCCTTCGCGCCGATGTTGAACGTGTCGTTGACCTGCTCGCAGGGCAGCGTGGCGCACAGCCAGATGGCCGCGCACAGGTCCTCGACGTCCAGGTACTGGTAGAGGTTGTCGCCGCGGCCCAGGACCGGGAAGTTCTTGCCGTCCTTCGCCCACTCGTAGAGCATGGCGAACACGCCTAGCCGCTCCGGCCCGATGAACGACTTGGGGCGCAGGATGGGCACGCACATTCCGCCCGCGCGATAGTCGTGGGCGATTCTCTCAGCCTCCACCTTGGCCTCGCCATACGGCCCCACGCCGTGCAGCCGGTCCGTCTCCAGTAGCGGGTGGTGGTCGGGCACGCCGTAGACGGCGGTGGACGAGATATGGATGACACGCTCCATGCCCGCGCTGCGCGCCTCGTCCAACACGTTGCGTGTGCCCTCCACCTCAGTCGAATAGATGTCGGCGGGCTTGTAGAGGGGCAGCGCCGCCGCCGTGTGGACGACGATGTCGATACCGGCCAGGGCCTGGCGCACCGTCGCCCGGTCGCGCACGTCGCCGGTGATGGCCGTCACTTTGTTGCGGACGTCGGGGTAGTCAAACAGGGCAATGTCGAGGGTCGTCACCCGCTGGTCGCGGGCCAGGAGGTAGCGCGTCAGGTTGATGCCCAGGAACCCCGCCCCGCCGGTAATCAGAAACGATTTCGTCAAAGCTCTCTCCGTCGTATCGAGACCCGCAGGGTTTGCCAAACCCTGCGGGTCTATCCTCTTATTCCTCAAGCCGCCACAGAGACGGCGTCGCCAGTTCGACGCTGTTGCCCGCCGGATCGCGGAAGTACAGCGAGCGCCCGCCACCCGGCCATGTCACCTCGGCCTCAATTGCCACGCCAGATTCCTCCAGCCGCTCGCGCCAGGCGTCGACCTCAGCCATGGGGATGGCGAAGGCGGCGTGGCCGGGGCCACGAGCGCCGTGGGTCGGGACCTGAAGCGGGGCCGAGGCGGGCGGAGGAATCTCCGTCGCGGCGGGGTTGAAGACCAGGAACATGCCCTGGCCGACGCGGAAGAAGACATGCCGCCCCGGCACGTGGGCGTAGACCGTCAACCCCAGCGCCGAGGTGTAGAACCTCTCGGCGGCGTCCAGGTCCGTCGCGTAGAGAGCTGTCTCAAGGACACGGTCCAGTGGTTTCATGCTAGCCTCGCACATCCTCGCGCCCCAGGATGGTCATCATCGTCGCCGCCATCGTGGCGACCAACTTCGAACCGCCGTCACTCTCCATGGTTGCCTCACCCCAGCACACCGTCAGTGTGCGCCCGGCCTTGACGACGCGTCCGTGCGCGACCAGTTCGTCGCCCTGGGCGGGCGCGACGAGGTTGATCTTGTACTCGACGGTTAGCACCCCGGCCTCCGGCGGCATCAAGGTGAAGGCCGCGTAGCCGCACGCGCTGTCGAGCAAGGTGGCGACGATGCCGGCATGGAGGAAGCCGTGCTGCTGCGTCAGGTCGGCGCGGTAGGGCAGGCGCAACTCGACGCTGCCCGCCTCGACCGTCGTGACCCGCGCGCCGAGGGTACGCATCACGGCTTGCCGCTCAAAGCTGCGCCGCGCCCGCGCCGCGAAGTCGGGGTCAGGCGGTGGCAACGGGGACATTGGGAAGCTCCCTAGCGCAACTCATTTCGCACACGCAGAAGCATTGTAGCCCATTCCTGGAGGACCGGCAACAGCCGAGCGAACACCTAGCCGGGGACAAGATGCGCCAGTAGCATAGACTACTCGGCAGACTCAGGCCGATAAGGGGCGAGGGTGTGGATGTCGCCGACAAAGCCGGGCAGGTCGGCGTGGCCGAGCGCCTGGCGAATGGCCTGCGCCTCGCCGATGTGATACCAGTAGTGATAGGTCAGGCGGCGCAACTGCGTGCCGATACTCTCCCTGAGCGGCCGACCATTGTGTTCGAAGTGCGATTGCAGCGTGGCGGAGGTCAGCGTGTCCAGGTAGGGGTCCGATGCCGCGACAACCGCTCGCCAGGTAGCCCACATCTCGGCCAGGGATGGCACAGTCGCCGGCTGGCCGGAGGCTGTCAGGTCGTGCAGTTGGGGCGCAATGCTTGTCCCCTGGGCCAGGTCGAGCCAGTAGACGTGCTCGTGCCAGGCCAGGTGGCCGACAATCCAGCTCAGGCTGTTCATCGGCCCGACGCGCTGCGCGCCGTCCGCCTCGGACACGCCGTCCAGCGCGCGCTCGAACTCGTGGCGAGTGAAGCGCAACTGCGCGACCAGGGGGTGGGACATGAGGTTTAGCTCTCGGCGGGCTTGGGCATGTTGGCTATAATTGCACGGAGGAGTGTATTCTCGTTCATAGCCGCTTATTGTACAGCCCTTTGCCCCAATCATCAACTCATTCCCCTGGGCAAGCTGGCGAGCAAATTGCTGTCTCCCTCGTGAATCCGCCTATTCTGTCAATCTGTATTCTCACTCCCGTTGTGACGTATCGTTTGCCCCTGATGATGGAGGATGGATGAGAACTGCCCTATTGAGATTAGCCCCTGTTCTGCTCCTGCTCGCGCTCACCGCCTGCCGCACGGGCCAGGCGCCCGCGCCCACGCCCACCAGCGCCCCCGCTGCCCAGGCGGCCACCCCCTTGCCCCCCGTCCTGGCGACGGCGACGACGGGCGCGACGACTGCCCCCACGCGCGCCGCCACCGCCGCGGCGACGACGGCTGCGCCGGCCACGCAGGCCCGACCGACGGGCGCCCCAACCGGCGCGACGACTTCGGTTCCGCCCGCCGCGACGGCCACCCAGCCGACGGCCAGCAAACCCGTCGTCCCGCCGCCCGACGCCGTCAGCCAGCGGCTGCGCGTCCCCGACGGGTTCGCCGTCCGCCTCTTCGCCAGCCGCCTGAACCAGCCGCGTCTGATGACGATTGGCCCCGACGGCGTCCTGTACGTCGCCGAGCGCGGCGCGGGGGCGATTATCCGCCTGCCCGACGCCGACGGTGACGGCCTGGCCGACGAGCGCCAGGTCATCGCCACCGGCTTCAACATCCCGCACGGCATCGAGTGGCACGACGGCTGGTTGTACGTGGCGTCGGGGAACCGCGTCGAGCGGCTCAAGGACGCCGACGGCAACGGCCAGTTCGAGACGCGGGAACTGGTGACCGATAACATCCCGGCCGCCCAGGGGCACGTCACGCGTACTCTGCACTTTGGCCCCGACGGCAAGCTGTACGTCACCGCCGGGTCGAGCAGCAACAACACGCCGGAGAGTGACCCCCGCCGCGCGGCGATGCTGCGCTTCAACCCGGACGGCTCCATCCCCGACGACAACCCCTTCGCCAACGACCCCGACCAGCGCCGCCGCGCCGTGTGGGCCGAGGGGCTGCGCAACGCCATCGACTTCCTGTTCCTGCCCGACGGGCGGCTGTGGGCCAACCACAACGGCAGCGACGGCCTGGGCGACGACCGGCCGCCGGAGGAGGTCATCATCCAGGTCGAGAAGGGCCAGCACTACGGCTGGCCGTGGTGCTACACGCCCGCCCTCGGCGCGGTCCCGGCGGGGACGAAGGACGTCCAGGACACGCGCGTCGCGTTTGGCACGCGCCTCACCAGTTGCGACCAGTCCACGCCAGCCCTGTTCACCGACCTGGCGCACCAGGCCCCCATCGGCATGGTCCGCTACGACAAGAATGCCTTCCCGGCCGACTACCAGGGCAGCATCTTCCCGGCCTATCACGGCTCGTGGAACAGCACCCAGCCCCGCGACTGCAAGGTCCAGCGCATCATCGTCCGCAATGGGCAGCCCGTCGAGGGCCAGCCGTTCCTGACCGGCTTCCGCGACAGCGCGGGCCAGGACTGCGCCCAGGCGTGGGGCCGCCCGGCCGGCGTCGCCGTCGGGCCCCAGGGTGAGCTGTTTGTCAGTGACGACAAGAACGGGAATGTCTACCGCGTGGTGTATACAGGAGGTTGAGGATGACTGAAGCGCAGGAACCGCGTATCCCCGGCCGCGGCGACGACCTGGACGCCGCTATCGCCGCGCCCGACGACCGCACCGACCCGGCCAGCCTGCCCGCGATGCAGATTCAGGAGCAGTACGCCGACCGCGAACCCGACCGCCCGGCCGACGACGCGCCTGCTAGCAGCGACACGGGCGGCGACCCGCGTCCGCTCAGCGCGACGCGCAAGAAGCGGGTTTGCGAGGGGTAGCCCTCACAGGCTGTCCCGCAGCAGGGCGCGGAGCAGGAACGCCGCGCCCTCTTTGTCGAGCCGCGTGTTGTTGTTACCACACTTCGGGCTTTGCACACACGACGGGCAGCCCCCCTCGCACGGGCACTCTTCGATGAGCTTGAGCGTCGCCGTCCACCACTCCTTGAGGATGTGATAGCCCTTCTCGGTGATGCCCACGCCGCCGGGGTAGCCGTCGTAGATGATGATTTGCGGCTTGCCCGTGTCCGGGTGGATGTTGATGGACAGCCCGCCAATGTCCCAGCGGTCGCACATGGCGAACAGGGGCAGCAGGGCGATACAGGCGTGCTCGGCGGCGTGCATGGCGGCCAGCCAGTCGTGGCCGCGCCGCTCCAACGCCCGCAGCGTCTGCTCTGGCATGTCCCACCACGTCGCCCGCGTGTCGAAGCTGTCGGGCGGCAGGGTCAGCAGCGTCTCGTCCAGGACGGTCTCGCTGAACTGCTGCAAGCGGCGGTAGCTCAGGATGTGCTGGCGGACGTGGGCGTCGCCGTAGTGGACCTTGACGCCGCCGACGGTGCTGCTCAGGAGCGCTTGCCCCAGCCGCACGTCGCTCGTCTCGACGGCCTCGGTATAGTAGTTGACGTCCTCGCGCCGCGCCAACGCCACGCGCCGCCGCAAGTCTAGCTCGTCCACCACGTACGTCTCGCCCTGGTGGAGGTAGACCGCGCCCTGGTGGACGCGGCGCAGCGCGTTGGCGGCGTCCACCTCCTCCAACACCTGCCCCGTCGCCCCATCGACCAATCGCACCGGCTGCCCGCCGATGGAGCGTATCCCAATCGCCTGCGACGGGTAGTCCGTCAGGCGGTAGTACCAGCGGTCCTCCGCCTCGCTCGCGCCGCTGCGCAGGGCGAAGACGCCCTGCTCCCGCCAGCCGTCGGCGGCGGCCTCGAAGCCCGGCCCGAACCACTGCCGCCCCTCGGCCGTCGTCAGCGAGCCTTCGTGGACGGCGCAGCAGACATGCCCGGCTACGAGGTAGGGGTTGTCGGGGTCGATAAGGGCGTGCTCGGGCGAGCGGCCCAGCAACTCGTCGGGGTGGCGGGTGAAGTACTGGTCGAGGGGGTTATCCTGGGCGATGAGGATGCCCAGTGAGGCCCGTGTGCCGCGCCCGGCCCGCCCGGCCTGCTGGCGCAAGCTGGCGATGGTGCCGGGGTAGCCGACGTGGACCGTCGCGTCCAGGTGGCCGATGTCGACGCCCAGTTCGAGGGCGTTGGTGGCGGTGACACCGATCAACTGCCCCTTGAATAGCGCCTGCTCGACCTGGCGGCGCTGCTCCGGCAGGTAGCCCGCGCGGTAGGCCGCCACGCGCTCGGTCAGCGCGGGGTGGTCCACCTTCAGGTGGTCGCGGGCGTAGCGCAGGATGAGTTCGGCCACCTTCTGCGAGCGGGTGAAGGTGATGTTGCGGACGCCGCGCTCGGTCAGGGCGGTGAACAGCGTCGTCGCCTCGGTCTGTGGGCTGCGGCGGGCCGTCTTGGCCGCGTCGACAAACGGCGGGTTCCACAGCGCGAAGGTGCGCTCGCCCGTCGGTGCGCCGTCGTCGGAGACGGTAAAGACGCACTCGACGGGCTGGCCCGTCAGCCGCGCGACGTGCTCGGCCGGGTTGGCGATGGTCGCCGAGGCGCACAGGAAGACGGGGTCGGAGCCGTACAGGGCGCACAGCCGCCGCAGGCGGCGGATGACGTTGGCGACGTGGCCGCCGAACACGCCGCGGTAGACGTGCGCCTCGTCGATGACGACGTAGCGCAGCCCACCTAGGAACTCCTTCCACAGGTGGTGGTTGGGCAGGATGCCGACGTGGAGCATGTCGGGGTTGGTGATGACGATATGGGCGTCTTTGCGAATCTTGGCCCGCGCCGCTTGGGGCGTGTCGCCGTCGTAGGTGGCGACGGTGACGGCGGACCGCTGACCGCCGACGGCCGACGGGTCCTGCCGGGTTTTGCGGTGGTCGGCGGTCGGTGGTCGGTGGTCGATACGCGCCACCAACTCCTCCAACGCGCGGTGCTGGTCCTGGGCCAGCGCCTTCGTGGGGAAGAGGTAGAGCGCGCGCGGGGGGTGACGGCTGACCGGCGACCGCCGACCGACGCCTGGTTTGCGCGGTCGCTCGTCCTTCGTCGTCAGTCCGTCGTCCAGAATCGCCGCCAGCACCGGCGCGTTGTACGCCAGGCTCTTGCCGCTGGACGTCGCCGTGGCGGTGACGACGGCCTTGTAGCGCCCGCTCCGCGCCGCGTCGATGGCGAGGGCCTGGTGGCGGTAGAGCCGCTTGACGCCGCCGGTCTGGATCGCCTTGAGCAAGGCGTCGGGCAGCGGGGCCGCCAGGTCGGCGTAGACGGCCTTGTGCGCCGGGGCCGTCGTCACGTGGACGAGTTGGCCCCGGTACGTCGGTAGTTTCTTCAGTTCGGTCAGCAGTGTACGCGGGTCCAACTTTCAACCTTCAACCTGTCACCTTCATCCCCCCAAAGCTTAGTCCGTTTGGCCGCAACCGTCAATGCCGTCGGACATTTGTTCAGGGTCAGTAGGGGCCGGACCGCTGACCAGGCATGTGCTCCGGCAAGAGGAGCAGTCCGGCATCCAGGGCGGGGTCGCCGCTGGTATTGAGGTCCCGCAGCCTCGCCAGGGTGCCCTCATGGGCGGCCTGAACCGCCCGGTCTACGCTCGCTGTCTGCTCGTTGGCGCTCAGTCGCTCGCGCCGCTGCTCCTCCATCACCATCGCCAGGTCGCGGGCCGCTTGCGCTGACACAGTAGCCTGCCATACTGCCGCGCTTGTCTGACCCTCCGGTGTGGCATGGCGGAGGCCGGTAGCCACGCCGATGTAGACGACGACCACCATGAGTAACACAGCGATAGCGGCGAGGCGGGTCCGAAACGACTGGATGGTGGAACTGATTGCGCGGGTGTCCATGGTTCTCTGCTCCTTGTCTGCTAGTCCCTGCTCTGGGATGACTGCCTGTTGACGATCGCCGGCTTGTTTCTATGCCTCCATTCAATCACATTCCCGATGGGCAGGAGAGGCATTTTGTGTTACAATGAGTGTCCCAAAAGTGTGACACGGGGTGGAGCAGGCCCATGAGCAGCGAGGTATCGTTCGGCCTGTGGCTGAAGCGCCGCCGTCAGGCGCTGGGTATGACACGCGAAGACCTGGCGCGTCGTGTCGGCTACTCGGTGGGGATGCTGCGGAAAGTGGAGGCGGATGAGCGGGTACCCTCGCGCCAGTTGGTCGAGCTGCTGGCGGAGCACCTGGCGATTGCGCCGCAGGACCGCGCGGCCTTCCTCGGCTTCGCGCGCGACGACTTGACCGTCGAACAGCCTGCTCCGCCTATCCCGACCGCCGTTCCTGTTCCAACCTCGCCCCCTCGCCTCCCCCCTCTGCCGACGCCGCCGACACCTCTGATTGGGCGGGAGGGCGAGGCGCACGAGCTAGAGCGCCTGCTGCGCCGCGAGGACGTGCGGCTGGTGACACTGACCGGACCTGGTGGGATTGGCAAGACACGCCTCGCGTTGCACGTCGCCGCCGAGCTTCGCAAGGTCCCGGAGCTAGATGGCTCAGGCCAGGGGTTTGCGGACGGCGTGTTCTTCATC
>CAZLBQ010000046.1:9227-19497 GCA_964557745.1 uncultured Anaerolineales bacterium | reverse complement strand
CGCGATCTCTTGTCACGCCCCCGTCTGATCGAGTATGTGCAGCAGCACCTCACGCCTGCCGCTGCGCCCTGGCGTGCGGGCGCTCGTCGAGCAGGCGCTGGCGCGGGACGTGCGGCTGGCGATTGTCACCACGTCCTACGAGGAGCAGGTCCACGCCCTGCTGCGCTACCAGTTGCCCCACGCGGCGGGGTTCTTTGCGCCGGTGCTGGGCAAGCACGCTGGCGTCAAGACCGCCCCCGACTCGCCGCTCTACCGCCGCGCCGTGGCCGAACTGGGCCAGCCCGCCCGGTCCGTCCTGGCGATTGAGGACTCGGAGGTGGGCTGCCAGGCTGCGGTGCGGGCGGGCGTGCCGTGCGCCGTCTTCTACAACGACTACACGTTTGGTGAGAACTTCGCGGGCGCTGTCCTCGTCGCCCGCAGCCTCGCGTTTTTTGGGCTGGACCAATTGGAAGAGCTGTGCGTACGTGAGGATTAACGCTCTTGCAGTAAGCGGAAGTACTCGTCACGGGAGATATTCGCCGTCTTGAGGTTGTTCCTGATAATCGACACGGGCACTCCGTCGTACGTGGGGATGACGATGGGGCGGATGAGGCCCGGCTTCGTGTAGGAGCGATGACTGCCTTCCTGGCGCGCAAACTCAAAGCCTGCCGCTAGGAATACCCTCTCCAGGACGCGCCAATGGATAGGCGTGATGCGAGGCATGGTCAAGCGTCGACCGTCGCGAAGTGCCTCTCGATCGCAACCCACGTTGGCGGTAGCCAGACTCCATCCCGCCATTCATATCCACTTTCCTCGAGGACGTCGGCAAGGGTATTCATATCATCGGCTGTCCTCAGAAACAGCCTAACCGCCTCGTCAAGCGCCTGCCGAGCTTGCTCCGGCGTCGGCCCGGCGCTCATCACATCAAGCGACATGGCATGGGCGACGAATTGGGAGCCTTCCTGCCAAATCTGGACCGTGTACTCAATATGCATAGCCGCCTTCCGTTCGCGTCACCTATCTCGTTTCCCAACTCCGATTAGCGAAGTACAGCCGCACAATTGTAGCCCAGCCTGGCCGGTCTGAGAAACCGACCGTCAGGATTTCACAGCCCGCACGATCAGCCGCGTGCTGTCGAAGCTGAAGCGCTCGCCGTCCCAGTCACCCCACGTGTCCACCGGCGCCAGGCCCGCCCGCCGCAATAGGGCGTGCAACTCCGTCGCCGTGAAGACGCGGATGTTGTGGTAGCGCTCCCCCTCCTCGCCATCGGCCGTCCGATACCGCTCCAGGACCGTCGTCCGCCCCTTGACCGCGTCAAACAGCCGCAACGTCCACACCAGCGTCTCGCTCTCCGTCTCGTACCAGTCGTGTTGCTGGTACTCGCGGACAATGTAGTCGCGGTGCATCGTCTCGATGAGGAACTGACCCCCGGGCTTGAGCGCCTGGTGAACCTGGCGCAGCACGGCCTCGTTCTCTTCGTCGGTCGGGAAGTAGCCAAAGGCCGACGTGATGTTGATGACGGCGTCGAACTCGGCGTGCCAGGGCAGGTCACGCATGTCGCCCTCCTGCCAGGCGACAGTTACCCCGACGGCGTCGGCCGCCTGGCGGGCGTGGGCCAGCAGGGCGGGCGAGCGGTCCAGCCCGGTGACGTGATAGCCGCGTTGGGCGAGCGCGACGGCGTGCCGCCCCTGCCCGCATGCCAGGTCGAGGATCGCCGCGCCTGGGGGCAGGTCGAGGAAGCCAGCGATGGCCTCGGTCTCGTGTTCCGTGTGCTCAGGGGTAAAACTCTCGCCGAAGACGTCCAGGTAACGCTCGTCAAAGTAACTCACCCACCAAGTCATTATCTCTCCAAACAATTGGGTCTTACTCAGGTTCAGCGGTTGTATCGTTCAGCAACTTGAGGAAGTCGGTTGGGGAGTAGACGGCGAGTGTGGCGTTGGCGTAGTGGCTCAGATTACGAGTGATAATCGCATCTAGGCCACTGCCTGCCGCTGCCTCATGTTGGACGGCGTCCTCAAAATCGCTGAAGCCGAGGGCCAGGGCAGAGGCTAATACGTTGTGATCGACCGGGGACACCCAGACTGTTGCGAGCACGTCGGCTACCGCTTGTTGGGCGGCTTGAGTGCCTTTCGCCTTGCGTGTGACGTAGAAGACATTAACCGGCGTGATGGGTGAAACGAAGGCGGTGAACTGACCCCGTCGATGCGCCTCCCATAGGGCATCGGCGGCATCAGCAAATGGCTCGCGGTCAAGGAGCAGATCGAGGACAACATCGGTGTCGAGAAGGGCAAGTATCATGTGTACTGCTCGATGAGATACTCCGTGTAGTCATCCCTTAGCTCTTCGTCCGTGGGCATCGGGCCATCCGGCTTAATTAGACCGCGTAGGCGCTCGGCTGCAACGCCGAGTGGCAGGGGTCCCGGTCGCTCGGTCTGAAGAGAGACAGCAATAACTTCCAACAGTCGCAATCGCTCTATTGCTGGTAGGCGCATCACCTCCACAACTACTTGCTCATACGTCATTCTTTACTCCCTTTCTCACCCCACAGAGCCCACTCGATTGCAGACCAGGGTACAACTTGTCGTATGGCGGCGGACTGCTGCATCATCGAAGGTGCTAGCGATGCATTCCGATGCGCTGCTGCCACCAGGTCTGCGCTTATACCACATGCCTCTATGAGCCAGAACAGCATTTTTGGCTCAACAATATGGTTGTAGACAAAGCTTCAATCGCCTGGATGAACTTCGCAATGCTTACCGTCTTGCTGGTTTGGCCTGCAAGTTGTCTCTGAGCTTCCTGGGTGGGAGAAGATTTGAGGACGGTCCTGACAATCGTTCTCAGCCATTTCGGTTTCATGATTTGCATCCATCAATTGATGAATAGGACGCAGGTGCTTTTGTTGGAAGTCTATCATATGACCGCATGAGGTGCAAGGCTATCGAATTGGGGAATTGAAGGGTGCAGGGCTGTTGACACGCCTCATGCCGGGGCCTATAATTGGACTGACTTTAGGGGAGCCTAATGATGCGGAGCGGGTATGTATACGACAGCGGTGGAAGACTATTTGAAAGTGGTGTATGAGTTGTTGCGGGAGGAGGGGCGGGCGACGACGACCGCTATCGCCGAGCGCCTGAACGTCGCGCCGGCGTCGGTCAGCGGCATGTTCAAGAAGCTGACCGAGATGAAGCTCATCGAGCACACGCCCTACCAGGGCGTGGTGTTGACGCCGACGGGCGAGAAGCTGGCCCTGGAGGTCATCCGCCACCACCGTCTGGTCGAACTGTATCTCGCCGAGGCGCTGGGCGTCCCCTGGGACGAGGTCCACGACGAAGCCAACCGCCTGGAGCACGCTATCTCACCGGCCATCGCCGACCGCATGGCCGCCGCCCTGGGCCACCCGGCGACGGACCCACACGGCTCCCCCATCCCGCGCAAGGATGGCACCATTGCCGCCGTCGCCACGCGTCGCCTGTCAGACTTACGGCCAGGGGAGACGGGGATCGTGGCCGAGATCATCGACGAGGACCCCGCCGTGCTGCGGCTGGTGGCGGACCTCAAGTTGTTTCCACGCACCGAGGTGCGGGTGGTGGCGCGCGACGCGGCAACAGGCGCGCTGACCGTGCTCATCGACGAGGCGGAGCGAACGCTGGCGACGGACGTCGCCAGCCGCGTCTTTATTGCCTGAGGGGAGGAGCCATATGATCACGGGGATTGACCATGTGTTGGTGACGGCGCCGCGCGGCGCGGAAGACGAGGCGCGGCGCTTCTACGGCAGCTTGCTCGGCCTGCCCGAACTCCCCAAGCCGGCGACGCTGGCGGGACGCGGTGGGGTCTGGTTCCAGCTAGGCGACCGCCAATTGCACATTGGCATGGAGGATGCGCCCAACAATGCGGCGTCGCGGCGGCATATCGCACTGCTGGTGCAGGGACTGGACGAACTGCGGGCGCGGCTGGAGAACCACGGCGTAGCGACGGAGGATGACGCGCTACTGCCGGGCTATCGCCGCTTCTACGCGCGCGACCCCTTCGGCAACCGCACCGAGTTCCTGGAGCCGGTGGCGGAGTAGAGACCTCTGTCTTCTTCCTGACAGACCTGACAGGTCTTGAAGACCTGTCAGGTCTGGGTGTAACATAGCCGCCCCCGTCTCCGCAAGGCAGACGGGGGCGGCGCGTTGGGTTGGGACTACGGGGTCCAGCGGGCGGGTTCCCGCAGGTCGATGACGGGGCCGCGAGCCGGCGTCGCGGGCGCGACCGGAGTGGGCGCGTCGGGCGCCGCCGGGGTTGGCGCAGCCGGCATGGGCAGCGGCGTGTCCGTCTTGGCGGATCTGCCACTGATGTGGCTGTTCTTGATTACGATGGGCATGAAGGCGGGGTAGACATTCGCCTGGCCCGCGCCAAGGCTGATCTCGTCCAGCGAGACGACGACCGCGCCGCCGCTCGTGCTGTCCGTGAAGGCGACGGTGAACTGCGCGCCCTGCAACTGGCGCAGGTCGTAGAAGGCGTGCTGCCAGCCTGTCCCGCTGACGGGGAGGACGTTGGTGATGTTCGGCCCGCCCGTCGAGATGTCCTCGAACGAGACGATCAGGTTGCCCGACCCGCCCGACTCGACCTTGTACAGGAAGGACAGGACCGGGGCCGAGCCGCCGGCCGGGGCGGTGACGCGCTGGCTGAGGCGGCCGCTGGGCTGCAGGCGCGCGGCGACGCTCCCGGAGTGGCCGACGCCGTCCGCCGTGACGCCGCCGGCCGTCGTCCAGCCGGTCAACTGCGCCTCGAAGCCGCCGTTGGCGATAATGTCGTTGCTGGGGCGCAGGTAGATATCGACGTTGGGGGTTTGACCCACGGCCGGCTGGACGTTGATCGGTGAGAACTGGAGGTACTGGGGTTGGGCCGCGCTGATGGCGCGCGGGTCGAGGGCGTTCCAGTACAGATAGTAATCACCCTGGCCGCCGCTGGTGGTGTTGTTGTTGAGGGCCGACGGTGAGCTAGAGACGACAGCGCCGCCGATGGGCAGGCCACGGTTGCCCAGCACGCGACCGCTGGTCATCGCCAGGGCGACGGTGACGGTCGCCTGGTCGTCGGGGGTGAAGCTACTCTCGTTGCCCAGCATATCGCGGGCGCGCACTCGGAAGCGGTAGGAGTTGCCGGTCGCGCCGACATACACACCCGACGTCGCCGAAATGCCCGTTTGCCAGTTCTGCCAGGCGCCGCCGTTTGTGCTCACCTGGACATCGTAGCTGGCGACGTCGCTCACGCTATCCCGGCCGCTCCAGTGAACGTTGATGGTCGTCCCAGTCTGATAGCGGCTGTCGGCGGCGATGCTGACGGTGGGAGGGGCAGCGTCGACCCGCGTATTGACGAAGTTGGTGAAGTCTGAGACGCCGCCACTGACGCTGGTGGCCTGGACGCGGAAGCTGTAGGCGTGGCCATCCTGGCCGCCGGTGAAGAAGTAGCTGGGCGTCGTCGTCTGGACCGCGCGCGAGAAGACGCCGTTGTCCCAGATCTCCAGGTTGAAGCTGGCGATGCCACCGCCGGTGTCGATGACGTTCCAGGACACGGTGAAGGCGCTGGGTGAAATGGGAGGCAAGGTGTTGATGCTGAGTTGAGGCTTGGGCGAGATAATGGTCGTCCGCGCAGTGGTCCAGTCGGAGACGTTGCCCGCGCGGTCCCGCGAGCGGACACGGAAGCCATAGACGTGGCCTGGCAGACCGCCCGTCAGCGTGATCGACGTGTCGGTGGTGGTCAAGGCGCGGTACGGGACTTCGTTGTCGTAGATTTCGACATCGTAGTTCTGGATGCCCGTGCCGTCGTCAGCGCCTTGCCATGAGATGACGAAGTCTGGGCCAGATGTGGCCGGGACCGGTGGGTTGTACTGGACCGTCGGCGCGACGCGGTCCACCCAGACCTCGCTGCTGGCGTCGCTCCAGCCCGACCGCGCGTCACTGGTGTAGACGGCGCGGACCCGGAACTGGTAGACCTGGTTGTGGTCGCCCTGGAAGTCGATTTGAGTGCGGTCGGTAGCGGTCTGCCATGTCACCCAGTCGCCATAGCCGCCGCTGGGCGAGCGCTGGTGATACTGGACATCCCAGCGCAGGGAACTCGAAGCGCCGCCCGCGTTCCACGTCACGGGGAAGGAAGCGCTGGCGAAGGCGGGCAGGCTTCCCATCTGGGCCAGACCGTAGGTGACGAACAGGCGCGGGCGGTCGCTGCTATTACTGTACTCGCGCGAGCGGAAGGTGCGGTCGTAGGGCGCGACGCGGGGTGTCTCGTCGCCGACCATGATGACACCCTGGTTGTTGTACTCGCCACTGGCCCAGCGCCGCGTCAACTCGGTCAGGTCCCACTGCCAGACGCCGCTGGCCCCGCTCACGTTGGTGCTGGCCCAGTTGGTGGCGTTATCGTAGGTGGGCAGAGTGTTCCACGTGACGCTAGCCTCGCGCCAACTGCCCGTAATGCGGCGGGCGACAACGGTCATGACGCTGCCACCCTGCGAGGCGAACTGGGTCAGGCTCATTGAGGCGCTGTCGACAATGGCATTGCTCGGGATGCTATTGACCTTGAAATAGAGCAGGCCGCGCTCGGCCTGCGAGTTGGCGACGTTGTCCCAGCCGACATAGAGGGACTGGTCACCGCCTCGGTTCTGATTGGCGTAGTTGGGGCCGGAGCCGACCCACGCATCTTCGTCGGCAGTCAGGTCGACGGCCGCGCGCGGGCCATTGGGGCCGTTGATCGTGTCGAAGCGGGGTGGCTCAAGGGGAGCATTGGGGACTGGGGGTAGAACGGTTTTGGGGTCGGGCGGATCCGCGCTCACAATGGAGACGGCCAGGCTCGCCAGGGCAAAGACGAGCAGGCCAATCAGGAGCGCGCGGCGACGCGTGTTCCACATGACATCCTCCCATGGATGGCGGGGTGTCGGGCAGGGACGGCCCAGCGCCGTGGCCTGGGACAACACTCCCTCAGCGTTCAGAGATGAGGAAGATAAGCTCTCTTTCCTCCTTGCACACAACCGTAAGGTGGGGCTTCACCTCACAGCGAACGGCGGGTGTCCTCTGGCGGGGCCGCCAGGGATGGCGGAAGGACCGTCTCCAACAGCGTGGCGAACTCAGCCAGCACCATGGCCGTCGCCCCCCACACCTTGTGAGAGCCGACGCGGTAGAACGGGACGCGGGTTTCGATGCCGCGAATGTACCAGACTTCCTCAGCCAGCGTGTCCGGTTCGAGCAGCCGCCAGACAGGCACTTCCAGGACTTCGGCCACCTCGCGGGGGTCGGGATGGAATGCGGGCCGCTCCGCAGCGTGGGCAACGATGGGGTGCATGAGGTAGTTGCTGGGCGGGATGTACAGTGGGGTCAACGCGCCCACAACGCGCTGGTCAGGTGAGATGCCCAGCTCCTCGTGCGCCTCGCGTAGGGCGGCCTGCTCCGGCGTCTCGCCGGCCTTCAGCCCGCCGCCCGGCAGCGAAATCTGCCCGCTGTGCGTCGCCAGGCCTTCAGTGCGTCGGGTAAGGACTATGTGGGTGGTCTCGTCCAACGGGTACAGCAGCAGCAAGACGCCCGCATGGCGGGGCTGCGCGCCGGGCGGCGGGATCAGGGAGCGCGGTTGAGGCATCATACGCGCCCAGGCGGTCAGTCCCGGCCGCGACAAGGCCAAGGCCTTTTCGATTTGCTCAATTGTGAGCTTTGATGTCATAATAGACCTGTGGATACCGGCGAGGACGCGTGTCCTCGCTATTATAGCACACTCTCTCGAAAGGAGACTCTATGGCGCGAAAGCCAGCCCAGTCTGATAAACTCGAAACGGAAGGTGTCGTCATCGAGGCCCTGCCCAACGCCTCATTCCGCGTCGCCCTTGACGGCGGCATGGAGACCCTGGCCTACCTGGCCGGCCGTCTGCGCAAGAACAATATCCGCGTTCTCCTGGGGGACCGGGTCCGTGTTGAGTTGACCCCGTATGACCTCACCCGTGGCCGCATTGTTTATCGTCTCAGCAATCGCCCGCCCGGCCAGCAACAGCAATCATCTCCGCCCCGCGCTTAATCTTCTCCCTGGTTTCAAGCTTCGTGTTTCCCGTTCCCGTCAAGGTCGACCGACGACGGGAGACACGAGGCTTGAAGCTATTTCGCAAAGGAGCGGTGTATGATTGACCAACTCATGGCCCCCGATGTTGACCTGAACGAGGACGACAAGGCGCAAATCGCGCGCAAAGTCGCCAAGCTCGACAAGATGCTCACCCATTGGGACGAGGACACGGTGTGGATTCGCGTGTCCCTCAAGCCGAGTCAGAAGAACCAGGGGGTCCACGCCCTGCTCAGCGTGGGCATTCCGGGGGCGACCCTGGTGACGGAAGAAGAGGCCGACACTCCTGTCCAGGCGGTGGGTATCGCCGTGGATGAGATGGAACGCGAGCTGCGCAAGCGCAAGACGCGCTTCGAGCAGAAGCGGCGCGGGCCAGGCATCGCCGAGACGGTCCCGCCCGAACCTGTCGAGCCTGATGAAGAGGATTACGCTCCGCCAGCGGAGCCGCGCTAAATCGAAAGGCTGAAAGAGGAAGGAGGAAGGCTGCTGAGAGTCTTCCTCCTTCCTCTTTTTCCTGCGGGCTTACTTCGTCTTCTCCCACCAGATGACGGCTGACTGGCGCTCGTGGGGCTGGACGACTAGGGCGTCGGCGGCGGCGACGACGGTACTCGCCAGCGCGTCGCGTAGCGCCGCGTCGCGGACCGCGTCGGGGCGGAGGCCGAGCCGCCGCCGATAGAAGGCGACGGCAGCATCCCAGTCGGCGAAGCGCAGGGTGGGCGCGGTCGGGAGCAGGGTGACGTTGCAGGCAATACCGGTCTCGAACACGACCGCCGCAACGTCGAGATAGGTCGGACCGTCGGGGACGGTCCAGCCGCGAAACTGCTGCCACAGGTCAGCGGTGTGGCCGACGGGATGGGTCAGCGTCAAGGCGACAGCGACGAGCCGCCGCGCGGTCTGGTCGAGGGCCTGGACGAAGGGGGCCAGGTCGGCGACGTCATAGGCGACGTTGGCGCAGATGACGACGTCGGCCGCTTCCATCTCAACAGGTGCGGGGGGCCAGCGCTGTGGGACAATGGTCAAGTTTAGGCCGCGCTCGCTGGCGGCTTCCGCCAGGACGCCCCGCATCCCCTCCGATGGCTCGACGGCTGTGACGCGCACGCCACGCTCGGCCAGGGGTAAGGCGTAACGGCCCCCGCCGGCGCCGACGTCAAGGACAGTCGCGCTGGGCGGGAGCCAGGGCTGCAAGAAGCGCACGAATGGCTCCTCGCGCCCGCGGAGGCTAGTGTTGAGGGCGCGGAAGCGGTCGGCGTGGGCGCGCCAGCCGTCGGTCGGCGGGGCGGCCGGGTCGCTGTCTTCAGGGGGCGGCGCCGTCCAGCGGAGGAGCTGCTCGCGCCAGCGGGCAGAGGCGGAATGTTCCATAGGTTAGGTTACGTTGGTAAGGACTACGACTGTCACCCCGAACGGCGTGAGGGGTCTGCTCTGGAGATGCTGGCGGAGCAGATGCCTCACTGCGTTCGGCATGAAAGCCAGCAAGGCTCTGCCCTCCGTCGTCTTGATATCACGCCTATTGTACGATGCCGGGTGGAATAAGTCCACCCCCACCGTGTGGCACGGTGGGGGTGGAGGCGCTCAGTCTACCGTCGGAAGCTACTGCGTGATCGAGTAGCGGAAGTCGACGTACGTCACGCCGAACAGCGTGAAGGTACTCGTGCTGCGTGTGACACTCGTCGGCGAGCCGCCGCACGGCGTCAGGCTATAGCCAAACTGCTGGACCCAGGTCGGCGCCGGCGGGGTGTTATCCGCTGTGACGGTTACGGCCTGTCCCGCGCCCAGGTTGACGCCTGTCAACACGGCGTTGCCGTTCTCGTCGACGACGGCGACGCGCGTCGAGCCGTCGGGCAGGCGCACCGTCACGGTCGTGCCGAACAGCGGCCAGTCGGTGCCAGGGTTAAAGAAGCCGTCGCAGCCGAAGTCGATGAAGGCGCGGACCACGACGATACCGTTACACACATTGCCTGAGCCAGGCGTGCAGACGATCGGTGTACCGGTCGGGCCGGGTGTCGCAGTCGCTGTGCCCGTCGGCGCGGCGGTTGCCGTTCGCGTCGGCGTGCCGCTGGGGGCGACCGTGGCCGTCCCCGTGGGCGTGCCGGTAGCCGGGGCGGCGGTGGTACCCGTGGGCGTTGGTGTGCCTGTGGCGGCCGCCGTTGTCCCGGTGGGTGTCGGGGTACCTGTCGCAGCGACGGAAGTGCCCGTTGCTGTCGCGGTGCCGGTGGCGGCCG
>CAZLBQ010000046.1:0-9127 GCA_964557745.1 uncultured Anaerolineales bacterium | reverse complement strand
CAACGCCGGTGCCGGTTGGCGTTGGGGTGCCGGTGGCGGCCGCAACGCCGGTGCCGGTTGGCGTTGGGGTGCCGGTGGCGGCCGCAACGCCGGTGCCCGTCGCCGTGGGCGTCACCGTCGTCTGCTGGACCTTCTGCACGCGCCAGATGGTCCCGGTGCCCACCGGGTTACCGCCCAGGTTGCCGAAGTCCAGGATGTACATGGTGTCGCCGCTGGGGCTGAACTTGACGTCCAGCGGGTGGTTGAGGCCACCGAAGCCGGGAGTGTCCACCAGCGCCGGATTCTTGGCCACGGCGAAGACGCTCCAGGTGGGTGTCAGCGTCCCGCCGGGGGTCAGATCAGCATGGACGCGCGCGACAAAGGGCGCTCGGGCGTCCGGGCCGCGGCCACCCTGCCACTGGGCCACGAACAGGTCGTACTCGTATCCGAAACTCTCGTCCATGCTGAAGTCCATCCCGCCCGGCACACTGCCCTCACCAAGGATTAGCACAGGCGGGACGTAAGGTGGATGGTCACGCCACAGCAAGGCGGCGCTGGGGCTGAACACGCTGCTGTCGTTGACCGGATGCCCGTTGGCGTAGTCCGGCCAGCCATGCCACGTGGGCGTAGTCGCTAGCGCGGGATTGGGGATCAGGTATAGTTCATCCTTGACGCCACCCACGGGCCGCGGCGGCGAGGGATCCATCTGAGGGTTGGAGACCGCAAGGCTGCCCGCCAGCGGGTGCCCGGTCGGGGCGAAGCGCAGGCCGTACGGGTTGCGCAGGCCCCAGGCGGCGACTTGCATGTCGGAGCCGTCGGGGTTGACGCGCAGAATCGAGCCGCCGCAGGGAACGGCGCCGGGGATGACCTCACCAGGCGTCGCGGGGACGCCCTCCGGCTTGTACGCGCCGGTCACAACCCCGTTGGTGTCGGTAAAGTTCTGCCCGGTGAGGATGATGTCGCGGCAGGGAATCTCGTGGGTGCCCGGCGGGGGCAGTTGACCCGTTTCGGGGTTCGGGCCGACAACACCCGAGTTCGTAGTCGTGCCCTGGCCGAAGTAGATCTTGCCGTCGGGGCCGAAGGTGAGGTTGTCGTTCTCGTGGACGCCGTTGCTCGGCAGGCCGGTGACGATGTCGGTCAGGCTGCCGTCGGGGTTGACGCGCGAGATCTTGCCGTGGTGCGAGGCATACAACTGGCCGCCCGGGCTGAAGGCAATACCCAGCAGGTGGATATTGAACTGCGAGCCGGCGCCCGGCGCGACGAGCGTCGTCGAGTGGTCGGGGTTGACGCGGCGAATGGTAGCGGGGATGGTGACGCCGGGGAACTCGACGCCGCTCTCAGCCACGAAGACGGTCCCGTCCTGCCGCACGGCCAGGGCGGAGGGCGCCGTCAGGCCCGTCGCCATCACATCGACGACGTAGCCGTCCGGTACCTGGATGGCGCTGGGGTCTGGGACGTAGGGTGGTGGTGTCGGGGCGACGGTGGCCGTTCCCGTGACTGTCATCGTCGCGGCGACAGTGGCCGTTCCGGTGATGGTGGCCTGAGGGGCGGCGAGAACGGTGATCTCGCCCGCCATGCCACCGTTATCAGGTGTCCCATAGTAGCGGGAGTAGAAGCGGTAGACGCCGGGCGTGGTGAAGACGTGCTCGTAGAACGAGCCAGGCGAAACCGAGCCGGAGTCCCAACTCCCGTCGACCGCCGAGACGTTGTGGGCGAGGCCTCCCTTGTTGATCCACACGACGCGCGATCCGGCCCGAACAGTGACGGCATTCGGCGCGTAGGTGAAATCGCCCATTTCGACTGTCACAGTCGAGGCTGACGCGCTCTGACTGGGCAGGAGGATGCCTGCCATGAGGAGCGTCAGCAGCGCCAGGCCGAGGCCAAGCACGGCAAGACGACCTCGCCTACCGAGCCGCGAGACAAGATGGGTCATCGACTACCTCCTTTGAGTGGGTGGAAGCCCTCAAGCGACGAGGAGGGTCAGGCCCGCCGGCTCGGACGGGGAGCACGGGGTAGGGGCAAGATAATAGGCTCGCTCGCTGCGAAAGTCAAGCAGCGCGAAACTGATATTCAGGTGTGTTACAGGGAATTACCCTAGATACGCCTTCTTCACCCGCTCGTCCTTGAGTAAGTCGCCGGCCCGCCCTTCGAATGTAATGCGGCCGGCAACGAGGACGTAACCGCGGTCGGCGTGCTGGAGGGCCAGGTTGGCGTTCTGCTCGACGAGTAGGATGGTGACGCCCTGAGCGTGCAGGTCGCGGATGATGGAGAAGATCTCGCGCACGATGAGCGGCGCGAGGCCGAGGCTGGGTTCATCGAGGAGGAGGAGGCGCGGGCGGCTCATCAGCGCGCGGGCGATGGCGAGCATCTGCTGCTCACCGCCGGAGAGCGTGCGGGCGAGTTGGTGGCGGCGCTCGGCCAGGCGCGGGAAGCGCTGGAACTGGTGGTCCAGGTCGGCCTGGATGCCGACGCGGTCGTTGCGGGTGTACGCGCCCAGCAGGAGGTTGTCGAGGACGGTCTGGCGCGCCAACATGCGCCGCCCCTCGGGCGTGTGGGCGATGCCCAGGCGCACGACCTCATCGGCCCGACAGCGGGTGATGTCCTTGCCGTTGTAGACCAGGCGGCCGCTGCGCGGGTTGATGAGGCGCGACAGGGCGCGGAGGGTCGTCGTCTTGCCCGCGCCGTTGGCCCCGATGAGGGTCACGACCTCGCCCTCGCGAATGGTGAGGTTGATATCCTCCAGCGCCTGGATGCCGCCGTAGTTGACGTACAGCTTCTCGATTTCGAGAAGGGTCCGCTGCCCGCTCGCCATACGACCTCTCATCAGTGCTGAGTGCTGAGTGCCGAGTGCTGAGTGCTGAGTGCCCAGTGCTGAGTGCTGAGTGCCCAGTGCTGAGTGCCGAGTGCCGAGTGCCGATAGCGATTGACGATTAACTATCCCACGCCCCTCGCCCCTGACCCCTATTCCGTTTCGCCCAGGTACGCCTCAATGACCGCCGGGTCGTTCTGGACGTGGAAGGGGTCGCCCAGGGCAATGAGGTTGCCAAAGTCCAGGACGGCGATGCGGTCGCACAGGCCCATGACGAGCGGGACGTGATGCTCAATGAGCAGGATGGTCAGGTCGAACTGCTGGCGGATGGCGCGAATGAAGGCGCTCAGGTCCGCCTTCTCTGACGTGTTCATGCCTGCCGCCGGCTCGTCCAACAGGAGCACCTGGGGCCGCAGCGCCAGGGCGCGGGCGATCTCGAGCCGCCGCTGGTCGCCGTAGGGGAAGTTGCGCGCCTTCTGGTCGGCGCGGTCGGCCAGCCCGACCAGGTCGAGCAGCTCCAGCGCCCGCTGACGCGTCGCTCGCTCCTCAGCGGGCGACGGCGGCAGGCCGAAGACACCGCGCAGCACACCGGTCCGAGTGTGGACGTGCTGGGCGATCATGACGTTGAGCAGGGCCGACAGCTCGCCAAACAGGCGAATGTTCTGGAAGGTGCGGGCGATACCCTGGGCGGCGATGTGGTGCGGGCGCTGGCCCGTCACGTTCCGACCGCGGTAGAGCATCTTGCCGCTCGTCGGGGGCGTCAGGCCTGTCATCAGGTTGAACAGCGTCGTCTTGCCCGCGCCGTTGGGGCCAATGAGGCCGAAGATCTCGCCCTGGGCTACCTCGAACGAGACGTTGTTGACGGCCATCAAGCCGCCGAAGCGGCGCGTCATCCCCTGGACCTGGAGGACGGGCTGGCCGGTGGGCGCGGCAGCGGGTGGGGCGGAGGTAGGCTCAAGCATGGCCCTACTGACCTCGCGCTTCCGACGGCTGGGGCTTGAGGGGGGCGCCGGGGCCGGTGGGGCGGGTCCGGCGGCTGAAGAGGTCTGGCGTAATCAAGCCCTGGGGGAAGAAGATAGCCCCGATGGCGATGAGCAGACCAAAGATGATGAGGCGGCCGTCGCGCAGCAAGACGGCGAAGGCGGGCGGCAGGCCCTCGATGCCGGAGAGGGCGCGCAGGATTTCCGGTAGGGCAGTCAGTACCAGGCCGCCGACGACGGGACCGACAAAGGTGCGCGAGCCGCCGATGAGGACGAAGGCCAGCATGCTGATGCTGGCGTCGAATGTCCCTTGGCGCGCGTTCCAGGTGTTGAGGAAGTGGGCGCTGACCGCGCCGACAACGCCGGCCAGCACGGCGCCCATCGCGAAGGCCAGCACCTTGGAGTAGGTCGGGTTGATGCCGACGGCGTCGGCGGCCAGTTCATCCTCGCGGATGGCGATGAAGGCGCGGCCGGGGCGGATGCGCTCCAGGCGGGCGACAAACACCATCGTCACCAGCAGCAGGGGCAACCCCAGCCACAGGTAGTCGCCCTGGGTCTTGAAGGGCTGGGGGATGCCGAAGATGCCGACCGCGCCGCCCAGGATAGGCAGGTTGAGGGAGATGATACGCACGATCTCGACAAAGGCGATGGTCGCCAGGGCCAGGTAGATGCCGCGCAGGCGCAACGCTGGCACACCGACAATCACTGCCAGCACGCCCGACACGACGGCGGCGACGGCCATCTCCAGGAAGAGGAGCGACAGGGGGTAGCTGCCGTCGGTCGAGGGGAACAGCTTGGTGGATATCAGGGCCGCGATGTAGCCGCCGATGGCGTAGAAGCCCGGACTGGCGAGGGAGAGCTGACCCGCCATGAGCGGCAGGTACAGCGACAACCCCAGCATGGCGGCGAACACCATGGACGTGATGAGGAAGCCGTAGGTATTGAAGAAGGCGGCCATAGGCTAGACTTTCTGGACCAGGGCGCGGCCCAGGATGCCCTGGGGCCGCACGAGCAGCACGATGAACAGCAGGGCGAAGGCGACGGCGTCCTTGTAGGCCACGTACTGCGCGGGGACGAAGGCCTCGGCCAGGCCGATGAGCAGGCCGCCGACGACGGCGCCCGGAATGTCGCCTAGCCCACCCAGCACCATGACGGCCAGCCCCTTGAGGCCGAAGGCGATGCCGAAGTACGGCCCGGCGATGCTGACACTCAGGCCGACGAGGGTGCCGGCGATGCCCGCCAGAAAGCTGCTCAGGAAAAAGGTGAACATAATCAACCGGTCGGAGTTCATGCCCAGCAGGCTCGCCGTCACGACATCCTCGGCAATGGCCTGCAGCGCCTTGCCAATCTTGGTACGGTTGATGAGCAGAGTGAGCAGGACGACCAGCAGCATCGAGACAAAGAAGATGACAATCTGGATGGTGCGGACGGGGATGGGCGTGTCGGGCGTGCCGAAGTTGACGGCGGGCGGCAGCGCTCCAAAGGGGTTGGCCGGGAAAGAATAGATTTCAGCGCCAAAGAAGTATTGGGTGAGGTTGACGATGACCACCGCCACGCCCAGGCTGGAGACGAGGGTCAGCAGGGGGTCGGCGCGGCGCTCCCGTAGGGGACGAAAAGCGAGGCGCTCGACGAGGACGCCAACCAGCCCGGCCAGGAAGGCGCCGACGAGCATGGCGACGATGAAGGGAGCCTGAACGGGCAGCGCGGGCTTGCCGAACAGGCCGGTAAAGAAACGATTAAGCTGGCCGTTGGGGTTGATGGCCGAGCCGGTCAGGAGATAGGTAAAATAGGCGCCGAGGGTAAAGACGGCGCCGTGGGAGAAGTTGATGATGCGCAGAATGGAGAAGACCAGGGTGTAGCCGAGAGCGAAGATGGCGTACACGCTGCCAATTGCCAGGCCGTTGAGGAACTGTTGCAGCAGGAGGGTCGGGTTCATACGCCACTCTTCGGGGTCTGGGGTTGAAGGTTGCCAGTTGCAGGTTGAAGGTTGACCTAACGTGCAACCTTCAACCTGCAACCTTCAACTCGGGACTACTTCAGGAAGACAAACTGGCCGGTCTGGCCGTCCGGGTTCATCTTGATCTGAGCCACGTAGAACTGCTCCTGCTTGATCTCGCCAATCGGGGTGAAGCTGATCTTACCCAGCGGCGTGTCGTAGGTGCCCGCCAGAACCTGCTTGTTCAGGTCGCTGCGCAGCTTGGCCAGGTCAGACGTGTTGAGCTTGCCCTGCTTGTCCAGTTCGCGCAGGGCTTCGGCGAACACCTGGACGCCAGCGAACATCTGGCCGCTAAACTGGGCCGGCTCTTTCCCCTGCTTGGCTTTGTACGCCGCGCGGAAGGCATCGTTGATGGGCGAGGCCAGCTCCGGGCTATAGGCCTGGGCGACGTAGATGCCGTCGCACTGTGCCTTGCAGACCGGGAAGAGGTTGGGGGTGTTGAAGCCGTTGCCGCCGACAATGGGGCCTTTGTAGCCGAGGTCGCGCAACTGCTTGACGAGGTTGCCGCCGTCGGCCGCCAGACCGGAGATGATGACCAGGTCGGGCTTGGTCGCCAGGACGTTGGTGGCCTGGGTGGTGAAGTCCGTGTCGGTGGTCTGGAAGGTCTGGACCGTCGTCAGGTTGAGCTTCAAGGTGTCCGTCACCGTCTTCTGGAAGACGACCGTCTCGGACTTGCTGAACTCGTCGTTCTGGGCGTAGAGCACGGCGACGTTCTTGACGTTGGGGTTGTCCTTGAGAGCCGCTCGCACGGCGCTGGGGGCGACACCGGAGACGGGGGCCGAGACGCGGGCGATGTAGTCACCGATCTCCGGGATGCCGGCGGCGGTGTTCGAGGGGCCGAGGACGGGGACGCCTGCCTTGTCGGCGATGGGGTCGGCCGCGAACGCCTGCTGCGACAGCGTCGGGCCGACGATGCCGACGACCTTGTCGTTGTTGATGAGCGTCTGGAAGGCGTTGATGGTGCCGGCTTCGTCGCCGCCCGTGTCCTGGTAGACGAGCTTCAGCGGCTTGCCGTTGATGCCGCCATTCTTATTGATGTAGTCTTCGGCGAGTTGCGCTCCGATGACCTGCTCCTGACCGAACAGCGAGACATTGCTGGTCTGGGCGACGGCAATGCCGAGCTTAATCGGCTCACCCGAGGGGGCAGCGGCGGAGGTCTTGGGGGCGTCAGTGGCCTTGGCGGCCGAGGCAGCCGTCGGTTGAGCGGCGGCGGTGGTGGGCGCGCTGGTCGCGGCCTTAGGCGCGTCAGTGGGCTTGGCGGCCGGGGCCGTGGTCGGCGCGGCCGGGGCCGTCGTCGGGGCGGCGGCTTGCCCGCCGGACGAGGTCGTTGTGCTCGGCGCGCTGCCGCCGCACGCGCTCAGCGTCATGACGACGGCGAGAACGACCAGCAGCACACCGGATAGGCATATCCTGCGTTTCATGTGGCTCCTCCTGTGACTTCTCGTTATGTGGCGTGGCGAGAGAATACCACAGCTAGCGCGATTTAGCAAACGAAACGTCCCCAGCCGGCTGGCAGGCCGGGCAGTAGTGGGTGCCGCGCTGCCCGACGAGGATACGCTCAATGGGCGTCCCACACGTGGGGCAGGGCTGGCCGTGGCGGTGGAAGACGCGCAGGGCGTCCTGGTTCGTCCCCTGGGTGTAGGCCCAGTCGAGGTTGGTGCCCCGGTTGGCGACGCCTTGCGCCAGGACGTCGCGGATGGCCTGGTAGAGCCGCGCCTGCTCGTCCGCCGTCAGGGTGTCGGCGGCGCGCAGGGGGTGCAGCCGCGCGCGGTGCAGCGCCTCGTCAGCGTAGATGTTACCCAGCCCGGCCACAAACGTCTGGTCCAGCAGGAGGGACTTGAGCCGCCCGCGCCGGCCGTGCAGCCGCACCTGGAGGACTTCCGGCGTAAACAACTCTTCGAGCGGCTCCGGCCCCAGCGGCCCCGTGACCTCGGCCGGGTCGGCAACTAGATAGACGCGGCCAAACTTGCGCGGGTCATGGAAGCGCAACTGCTCGCCGCCGTCCAGGTCGAAGACGACGCGGTCGTGAACGTCTCGCGGCTCACGGGCGGGGAAGACATCCAGGCTGCCCGTCATCTTGAGGTGGACGAGCAGGCTGTCGTCGGACAGGGTGAAGACGATGTACTTGCCGCGCCGCCCCACGGCTTCAATGCGCTGCCCCCGAATACGCGGGCCGAGCAACTCAGGCCCCGTGGGGACGGTGCGCGGCCAGGTGACAGACGCGTCCAGGAAGACGCGGCCGCGCAGGCGCTTGAGACTCTGGGCGTAGGTTTCGACTTCGGGCAACTCAGGCACACGGACCTCTTCTAGGGTTCGCCCGCGACGGCCTGGAGGGCACGCTGCCGCCCGACCATGCCGACCAGGCGTCCGGTGTCGTCGACAACGACTAGGCGCTTGACACGCTTCTCGACCATCAGGGCGATGGCGTCGAGGATGGAGGCGTCGTCGCGCACCGTGAAGACGTCGCGGGTCATGACGTCGGCGGCGCGGGTGGCGCTGGGCGTCGGTGCGGGACTGCCCACGCCCAACGCGTGGCGCACGTTCGCCCACAGCGTGCCGCGCGGCTCGGGCGCCGCCTGGGCTAACAGCATCCCGTCGGAGATCAGGCCCACCACCCGGTGGTCGTCATCGACGACGACGACGCGCCGCAGCGGGCTGGCGACCAGTTGGCTCAGCACGTCGTCCAGGCCCGTAGCGGGTTGCGCCGTCGGGACGTCGGTGACCATCACCTCGCGGACGCGCAGGCCCAGGCCAACGGGGGGGGGGCCGGGCGGCGGCGCTTCTTGGGCCGCCGCCGCGATGAGGCGCAGGATGTCGATGCGGCTCAGCATCCCGACCAGCCGCCCCGCGTCATCCACCACCGGCTGGCGTTTGAGGCCCCGCGCCGCCATCCCACGCGCGGCCTCGCCGAGGGGCATCTCGACGCGGACGGTCGGTGGGTTGGGAGTCATGACGTCGCGCGCCGTCTTGCCGCTCTCTTCCAACACCCGCAGGTGGTGGGCGCTTACCTCTTCGGGCAGCTCGCGCTGGAGGCTGAGGCGCACCGGCAGCCCGCCCCGCGTCAGGAGGTCGCCGCCCGTGATAATCCCGACCACCTGGCGGTCGTCATCCACGACCGGCACGGCTTTGACCTCGCGCCGCAGGAGCAACTCGACGACGGCGTGGAGCGGGGTATCGGGTTGCGCCGTCGCCACGTCGGTCGCCATGACATCACTCACGCGCCGTCCGGGCGGGAGGGTAGGCAGGTGGCGGTGGGTATACTTCAGGACGGTCACGTCCTCGACGGTGATCAGGCCCTCGCTGACCATCGGCCCGATGATGTCCAGGGCCGCCGTGACCCGCTCCGGGGTATCCACGACTTCA
>CAZLBQ010000045.1:0-19585 GCA_964557745.1 uncultured Anaerolineales bacterium | reverse complement strand
GCGAGCGTGCTCACACCAAGCAGGCTCACCAGCGCGCAGCCGTAGCCGGCCCGAGCGAGCCAGCGCGGCAGCAGGCCCACGCGCCCCAAGATCATCCCCGTCCCGACCAGAACGACCATCTGCGCGAGGCCGCTGACCGCCAACGACAGTGGGACGAGGCCGTCCATCGCACGCACAATCACCGGGTCGGCGCCGGCCGCCGCCAGCCCCAGCAGCAAGTGGTCCTCGATGAGGCAGGCCAGAGGCGTGATGAGCGCTAGGGCGATGCCGGCCGCGAAGACGCCACCCGCCAGCGCGCCGGAGCCGCCCTCGGCGCGGCGCAGGAGGCCATGCAGCCCGCCAAAGAAGACGGCGAGGAACGGTAGCTGCACGACGAGCAGGAACGAACTCAGCAGGTACAGTGGGTTGTGGCTCTGCTGCGCCATGACGGCGGCGAACTGGGCGTCTGTCGCGTCCAGCGGGGCCAGGTGCGGCAGGACAAAGGCAAAGAACAGCACGGTGAACGCGACCTGAATGCCCCCCGCCAGCGCGCCGTTGAGGTAGGTCAGCCGCTCCCAGGGCGATGGGGTGTCAACGGTATGGAGAGTCTCTCGTCGCATGTCCATATCTCCTTCTCTGTCGAGTGATATGCTCACACTATACCGCCACCTCCTTCCCAGGCGCTAGAGTAGGGGTTTCCCAATCGCTGGGAAATCTCCTGGGAAGGTCGCCATGCCGAAATTGGCCTTTCGCCGTCACGTGTGCTATACTATTCCGTCGTTGCCCTGCTCTCATTTTCCGCGAGGTGAACTCCCATGCGTGTTGTTTTGACCCAAGACGTCCCCAACCTGGGTAAGGTGGGTGACGTGAAAGATGTCGCCGACGGCTACGGCCGCAACTACTTGATTCCCAAAGGGCTGGCGGTGCTAGGCACGGTTAGCGCCCTCAAGAATGTCGACGAACTGAAGCGGGCTGAGGCCAAGAAGATGGCCCGCCGCCTCCAATCGGCGCAAGAAGTGGCTAACAGGCTGAGCGCGCTCGATCTGCACTTTAAGGCGCGCGCCGGCGAAGAGGGCCGCCTATACGGCTCCATCACCAATGCCGACATCGCCGACGCTATCCAGGCTCAAACCGGCCAGGAAGTCGACCGCCGCCGTATCGAGCTTGACGAGCCAATTCGCCAACTCGGCGAGCATACGGTCGAGATTCGGCTGATGCAGAATGTCTCGGCGCATGTCAAGGTCACGGTCGAGCCTGAGGGCGAGTAGACCGAACGGACCGTGTCGGGCGTGAGGCGGTCGGGGCACTCCGCGCGCCACGCCATGAATTTTGGGAAGGGGCTACAGCGGCTGCATGGCCGGCGTAGCCCCTTTTCGTTGCCGCGTACCTCTTCGCCTCGACTTCACGTCTAGCATGTCGTCAGCGATTCGTCCAGCATGGTATGGACAAGCAGGATATACTGAGGCGAACACAGTGGTGCGCGCCAACCCCGGGTGTTGGTGGAGATTGAGATGGTGAAACGATACCTCGTCCTGTTCGGATTGTTTGGCCTGTTGACCGCCGTCCTCCTAGCAGCTAGTGGGGCGACGGCATCTGAAACGGGAGCACGCAGGACCAGCGTCGCCCAAGATATGCCAGGTCCAGGTGGGCCACAGACCGAGGCTCTGGTTGAGACTCCCTTGTCGGGCGTCCCGTCAGCCCCTGACTTAGCGGTCACGACCACCGACACGGCCACTCCCTCCGACCAGCCCGACGCGGCGGGAAAAGTTACCATCCTGTCGGACCTGACGACGGCGCCGCCGACTATTCGTGTCTTGATGACAGACGGCCAGATCGTGGAGATGCCGACGGACGAGTACCTCCAGGGTGTCGTCCCGTTCGAGATCGGCCCCAACGCGCCGCTGGAAGCGCAGAAGGCCCAGGCCGTCGCCGCCCGCACCTATGCTGCGACCCGCTGTCTGCCTGACAGCGCGGGCGACCCGGCGATCTGCGAGCCAGGCGTGGACGCCAACGTCGACACGACCACCCGGACCCAGGTCTGGCGGCCCAGCCCACGCTACGAAACCTCCAACCGCGCCATTGCCGCCACCAGTGGCGTCGTGCTGCGCCAGAACGGGCGGCTGATCCCCTCGGCGCTGTACTTCGCCCACACCTTCTACGCTACGCGCAACAACGAGGACGCGTTCAACGGCGCGCCGGTCTCCTACCTGCGCTCCGTCGCCTCGCCCGACCCCTTCAATCGTCGCTACGGCCACGGCGTCGGCATGAGCCAGATCGGCGCGACCGTCCTGGCCGACTGGGGCGCGCGGTACGACGCCATCCTGCGCCACTACTACACGGGCGTCTCCGTAGACCTGGCCCCCGGCGCCACCCCGGCGTCCACCCCGGCTAGGACGCCGACCGCTACCGCCACGGCCACCGTGGCGGCCCCGCTCTTGAACGTCGCGCCCGCTAGAGACGCTGTGGTTCAGGGCCAGGGGCAGCCGAATAGCGTCGGGTTGTTCGGCACGTGGTCGATCACGGGCGAGACCTGGGCCAAGGGCAGCCCAAGCGGCGCGACAGTCAGCCAGGGACAGTTCCAGGTCGGCCAGGGGACATCCCCGGCCACCTACACCAGCCCCATCCTGGCGGCGGACTTCGAGTTCCAGGCCCTCAGCGTTCACTGGCAGCCCGCCGTGCCACCGGGCAGTCAGGTCACGGTCGAGGCCCGCGTCAGCCAGGACGGCAAGACGTGGGGCGCGTGGTCGGCCGTGCCGGCGCCTGACGGCGGGCCTGACGATGTTAGCGATCGCTCGACCGATCTGCACTTCGAACTGGGGCGCTTCGCCCAGGTCCGTCTGAGCGTGATGGCGGCCAGTCCGTTGACCCTCAACGCGCTCACCGTCCACTACTACGACGGGCGGGGCGGGCCGGACCCGGCGGCGGTGGCGAAGTCGGCCAGCGCTGCCCTGTCGCCCCAGGGCAGCGTCCCCCAGCCGCCCATTGTCTCACGCTCCGCGTGGGGCGCGCCGGAGACGTTCGTCCCGTTCAGCGAGTGTGATACGTATGACCACATTGGCAGCTACATTCGCCCGAACGCCTTCGCCGTTCACCATACCGGCCCGCCGTCGCCGGGCGATGTGACCGACCTGGACTGGCTGCGTCTCGTCTATAACTATCATGTCAACGGCCAGGGCTGGGGGGACATTGGCTACAACTACGTGGTCGGCCGCGACGGGACAGTCTACCAGGGCCGCGCCCGTGGCTCGCCCCCGGCGGGCTACCTGGCCTATGCCTACCATGCCGCCAGCGACGCTAGCCACCGTTACTACTGCCAGTCGGGCGCGGTGATGGCGCTTGGCATCTACCAGCCGGGTGAGACGCCCTTGACGGAGGCGACCCTCGACGGCCTGAGCCGCGTCCTCGCCTGGCTCAACGACCAGTACGGCATCCGACCGTGGAGCACGCAGACCGTCCTGGAGCGGCGTCCCTACGGCGTGTGCGGACACCGCGACCTGAACTCGACGGAGTGTCCAGGCGACGTTCTCTACGGTCGTCTCGACGATGTCCGCAATCGCGTGCAGACCATTCTCGACAGCCAACCCAACACGTCGCCGACGCCTACCTCGCCACCGCCCCCCGCCACCGCCACGCCGCGCCCGCCGCAGCCGCGTCCGCCCACGCCGCAGGTGACGCCGACTCTAGGTGCGCAGTGCTTCAACACGGTGCGCCAGGGCGACTTCAGCGCCAGTGACCAGTGGCAGTTGTCCGGGTCGGGCGCGTACGTGACGCAGAGCAGTGCCTTCAGCCAGCCATTGGGGCTGTTCCTGGGCCGCACCCAGGCGCAGGCCGACACACCGGGCTGGGCCAGCGCGCGTCAGAGCGACATCGCCATTCCCGCGAACGTCCAGCGGGCGCGGCTGGCGTTCTGGTACGCCCCCTACGCCGACGGGAACGACGACGACCGTATCATCGTCCAACTGCAGGACGCCAATGGCGCTCAGCAGCTACCGGGCGGCCGCCTGCTGGACGTTCAGCCGCCGCAGAACTATCGCGGCTGGGTCTACTTCGAGGCCGACGTGACGGATGTGGTGCGTGGTCAGTCCCAGGTCACCCTCTATTTTGGCGTGTATAACGATGGCAATGGCTTGAAGACCTTCGCCCGTGTGGACGACGTGACGCTGGAGGTGTGCGGCGGGCCGACGCCGACGCCGACAGCCACCGCCACGGCGACCCCGACCCGCACGCCGACGGCTACGCCGACGCCCGTGCCGATCACCTGCAACGAGTGGGCGCGTAACGGTCAGTTCACAGTGAGTGGGAACTTGTTGCCAGGGTGGACGGTCCAGGCGTCCGACTCGGCGGTCACGGCGAGCGCCGACATCCCGCCTGGTACAGACGGCGTCGCCTTGCAACTGGGGCGGCTGACGCCCGGCGCGGACCTCAGCTTCGCCGCCGTCTGGCAGGACTTCGCCTGGCCGCGCGGCGTCATCTCCGCGACGCTGACCTTCAGTTACAAGGCGCAGGGAGGGGACACGGGTGACACCCGTGTGGTCGAACTGCGGGATGTGACGGTTGGTGGGCGCTTCCCGCTATTCAAGGTGGAGGGCGCGCAAGCCGGAGCGTGGCAGACGGCCACACTGCCCATCGCCGCCCGCCCCGAGGACCACACCGCCGAGGTCTACTTCGCCGTCATGGACCAGGGCGGCGCCAACGCCCAGTTCCTGGTCGATAACGTCTCGCTGCGGCTGTGCGGGCGCGGCCTGGGTGGTCCTTACCCGGTCTTCCTGCCCCGCATCAGCCAGGGGCAGTGATGCCTGCCGACCTGTGACGGCAAGACGCAACCAGGTCGCCGGCCAGGATAATGTGCAGGCCTTGGCGAGCGCCCGGCCTCGGCGGGAACCGCATCAGCATGGATGCGGTCAGCCGAGGCCGTTGCGATGCATCGTCTCCAGGTAGGCGAGTACGTCGCTGGCGCTACTCATGCCGAGGGCGCGCTCAGCGATGCCACGCGCTTCGGCCACGGACCAGCGGCGAATGGCGGCTTTGACGGCGGGAATGGCATGCGCTGACATGCTAAACTCGTCCAGCCCCATCCCCAACAGGAGCGGCACGGCCATCACATCGCCGCCTAGCTCGCCACATAGCCCAACCCACTTGCCGTGGCCGTGCGCCGCGTCGATGGTCATCTTAATGAGGCGCAGTACGGCAGGGTGATACGGGCTGGCCAGCACAGCCACGCGCTCGTTGGTGCGGTCGACGGCGAGGGTGTATTGCGTCAGGTCGTTGGTGCCAATACTGAAGAAGTCGACGTGCGGGGCCAGGCAGTCGGCAAGAATGGCGGCCGAGGGCACCTCGATCATGATGCCGAACTGCAGCTGGGGCAGGGTGTGCCCCTCGCGTTGAAGAGCCGCCTGAACCTCATCGAGAATCTGGCGAGCGCGCTCGACCTCGCTGAGACTCCCTACCATAGGCAGCATGATGCGCAGGTCGACAGGGGTGTCCTCCGCCGCGAGGAAGAGGGCTCGTAGCTGGCGCTCCAGAATGTCGGGCCGCTCACGAATCATGCGAATGGCGCGCCAGCCCAGGAAGGGATTCGGCTCTTCGGTGATGCCCAGGTAACTCACCGCCTTGTCGCCACCGATATCGAGCGTACGCACGACGACCGGCCGCTGGCCCAGCGTCTTGAACACGGCGCGGTAAGTCCGCGTCTGCTCGGTCTCGGTCGGCATGCTGTCCCGGTCGAGGAAGAGAAACTCGGTGCGGAACAGCCCTACACCTTCGGCCCCCTGTTCCAGGGCGTGGCGGGCATCCTCCTCGCCGCCGATATTGGCGACCACCTCGACGGGATGACCGTCGCGAGTAATGGCCGGCTGGTGGGCGGCGGCAAGTTGGTCGGCGTGCTGCGCCAGCCACTGGGCCTGGCGTTGCCGCGCGTGCTCTAGTTCGGCCAGCGTCGGCCCCAGGATCACATCGCCGGTTGTGCCGTCGAGGATGACCAGCGTTTCATCTATCACCTCGTCCAGGTCCAGGGGCGCGCTGACGACGGCGGGTACGCCCAGCGCGCCGGCCAGGATGGCGGTGTGGGAGGTGGGGCCGCCGCGTACCGTCCCGATCCCCAGGATGCTCCCGCGCTCGAATTGCATGGTGTCCGACGGGGTGAGATCCTCGGCGAGGATGATAACGGGCCGGGTGGGCTGCTCATCGTCGTGACTGCTTCCAGTGACACAGCGCAGCACCCGCTGGCGCACATCTCGGACGTCCTGGGCGCGAGCCTGAAAGTACTCTTCTTCCAGGCTCTCCAGAGCGAGGGCGTAATGCTCGAAGCCGTCGAAGACGGCCGCCTCGGCGTTCATGTGACGCCCCTGCACCATCTCGGCCAGGCTGCGCAGCAGTTCGTCATCGTCGAGGAAGAGTTGGTGGGCGACGAAGATGTCCGCCTCGCCACCGCCGACCGTGCGGCGGGCGCGGTCCTCGAGCGCCTGGAGCTGCATGCGCGCCATGGCGAAGGCTGTCTCCACGCGCTCCCACTCCACCACGGGGTCCGCCACCGCGCGACGGTCGATGGTGATAGAGACCGGCCGATAGATCCAGGCGGGACCGATAGCGATACCGGGCGCGGCGGCCAGACCACGATAGCGGCGCATCAGTGACCTTCCCCTTCGCCGAAATTGCTTTCGACCAGCGCTTGCAGGGCGGCCAGGGCCTCCTCGGCCGAGTCGCCTTCGGCCTGGACAAGAACCTGGTGTCCCTTGGCGACACCTTGGGTCATGACACTCAGCACACTCTTAGCATTCGCGGGCGGCTTCTGGTTCGTTAAGTTCTGCACCGTGATCTTGCACGGGAACGACGCAGCGGTCTTGACGAACAGAGCGGCCGGGCGGGCGTGCAAGCCGGCCGCGTGATGAATGGTCAGGGTAATGCTCGGCATGGGGTGTCCATCCTAGGCAGTTTGTACCACCATTTGATCCTGCTCGCGCCGCAGGCGGACGATGGTCTGACTCTCGTCGAGCTTCACGTCGGCGTAGCGTAGGGGTTGACCGGCCTTCACGGGGCGCTGCACCGTCGCGCCCACGACGACGCCCAGCGGCGCCATGCCCTCAGCGTGCGCTCTGTCGGCGCGGTCGATGAGGCCATACACGGTGTAGCCACCCAGGGCGTCGATCTTGTCACCCGGCTGGAGGTCGCGCTTGGCGCAGGCGACGGTCTCGGCAACCGGCACGCGGTACGTGGCGAGGGTCACCTCGCCGTCCAGGGCAACGCGCGCGACGGAGATAGGCGCTTCCAGGTTCGCGAGGTGGTAGGGGCGATACAAGGCCCAGTAGTCGCCGTGCCCATTGAGGTGCAGGTACTTCAAGTCGCGGATGATCTTAGGCTGATCGGTGGTGATGATGACGAAGACGCCCGGCGCCACGTCGCCCACCGCATAGTCCACGGCGCGTGGTCCATCGAGGATACCACCGGCCGACTTCGGGACGAATATCTTGGCCAACTCGCGCACCGAGCACTGCGGACCGTGCGCGCCGGGAACTTCGGGCGCGTAGCCGATGGCATTGCCAATGGAGGTCATCTCGACCATGGTCTTCGTCCCGTCGACAAAGGAGGCCAGCATCTTGGCGCTCATCATCTGCTCGCGAGCGCGCGCGGCGACGGTGTCCGGATTGGCCGTGCGATCCAGGGGGTTGTTCTTGCCTTTGCCGACCATGACGATTTCGAAGCCCAGGGCATCGGCGAAGTCGTAGAGTTCCTTGATGGACCCCGGCTCGTCACCGGCCACCAGGGTGTACAGGACGCCCTTCTCGCGGGCACGCTGCGCCAACCAGTAGCCAATGGTGGCATCCGTCTCGACGTTCATGTTGACAATGTGCTTGCCGGCCTCGATAGCCGCATAGCACACCCGTGCCCCCACCTCTGGGACGCCGGTACACTCAACGATCACGTCTAGCGCGTCGATTTGGGCGAGGGTATCAGCGTTGGTGGTTGCGATGCGCTGGCTGTCGCGAATCAAGTCCCCGGCGCGGCGCGGGTCATCATCGACGACGGCGACAGCGTCAGCGGCTACGCCGCTCTCGACGTAGGCCGCGGCAGCCCGGCCCGGCACGACATCCGCCGTCGCCATGACGCGCATGCCGTCCATCTTCTCCATCTGACTGATCAGCCCCGTTCCCATCTGGCCGGCGCCGACCAGACCAACGCGAATGGGACCCTGCTGTTCGGCCCGCGCCCGCAATCGTTCTCGCAGTGACATCTCAGTTCTTCCTTTCCGCAACTCGCCCTGCCAGGGGCAGCGGTCACGCGCTCTCGACGCCCGCGCTCAGAATTTGCAGGCGCGAGCCAACGTGAAGCGGCGGGATGGGCCGGGCCTCGATGCACACGTCGCCGGGCATTTCAGGCGCGGTCTCGCCGTTGAATTTCATTACCAGGTGGCCGAGGTTCGCTAGGTTAGAGTTGGCGACATCTCCCACGGCCAGGACACGAAACGGGGCATCATCCAACACAACGGTATCGCCTGGCGTGACGGGCGCGTGCAACACCTGGCCGTCGTGGAGGAGGGAAAACTCGGCCAGCTCTTCTGGCGCGCCCTCACGGAACAGCACCACAATGTGGCTGTCGATGAACTCGGCAACGAGAGGGCCAACGCTGGTCACGCGCGCCTCGTACTTCACTCCAGGGTTCGCAACAGTCATCACGACTTCCTTCGCCGCGCTCCCGTAGGGCCGGCCCCAGGGCGCTGGCTCCCTCGCGTGAGAGAGCCAGCGCCTACCCGTGGGTTGGGGGAGAGACGCCGAGCACGAGGCCCGGCTAGGGGATCACCTCGATATCCTCCAGCCGCACGCCGGAGACGAAGATATCCTCGGTGATGAAGCGCATGAGCGGGCCGGATGGCGAGGTCGGGTAGATGTCGACCGTCGGCACCTTCTTCATGGGGTACACGCCCACGCGGGCCGTGCCGCCGCAATCGATCACGGCCACGGCAATCTGCTCAAACGCCGCCTTCGACTTGAAGCCGTCGAAGGGCTTGCCACCGGTGAGTTCGGCGATGCGGGCGGCGAGCGGGTGTATCCCGCCGCCCGTCACTGAGTAGATCAAGTCCTTGCCCGGCCTGGGGGCGATGACGAGCGGACCGCCCCAACCCCGTGGCCCTTTCTTGATGCGAACCTTACGATACTTCTGCTCTTCGGTCATATAGACGCCTCCTCTAAGCTGCGACAACCGACCTACCGACCGCTACAGACCCACGCTCGCGACCCACGCGAGGATGACGGCTAGCGGCCCGGTAATCATACGCGAGAACAGCACAGCGGGCACGCCGACCTCCACCGTCTCCGGCTCGGCTTCACCCAGCGCCAAACCGACCGGGATGAAGTCGCAGCCGACCTGGGGGTTGATGGCGAACAGGGCCGGCAGCGCCAGGCTGGGCGCTAACTGCTTGCTGGCGAAGTAGGTGCCGAGCAAGGTGCCAATGATCTGCGCGATGACGGCGCCCGGGCCAAGCAGCGGCGAGAGAACGGGCAAGCCAATGATCAGCGACATGACGACGAGGCCGACCGGGCTGCTGGCGAGGGGGACAAGCAGCTTGGCGAGCCAGTTGCCGACGCCCGTCGCGTTGATGATGCCGATGACCAGGGCGATGAACGCCATGAAGGGCAGGATGTTGCGAAGAACCTGGTCGACGGCGTCACGACCCGCCTGATAGAGGGCGCCGACGACCTTGCCCGCGCCGCGGCCGATGGACTCCAGGAACTTATTAATCGCCTGCATATGCCGTCTCCTCCAGAGCCGGGCGGCTCTTCCACATCGTGGCCGTGATACGCTCCGTGACGATGCCACGGATGAAGATGACGACCAAACCCACCAGGAGGTAGCGGACCGCGAGCGCGGTCGTTTCACCCGCGCCGTAGCCGGTGGTGACACCCGCCGCGATGCCTAGCCAGACAAACAGCTCGCCCGGATTGACGTGAGGGAAGATGCCCAGGGGCGGATGGACGAACGAGACCGCCGCGTCGTAGAAGGCGGGCTTGTACTTCTCAGGCAGGAAGCGCCCCATGGTGTAGGCCATCGGGTTGGTCAGAACAAAGACAGACACGACGGGCAGCACCAGATAGCGCAGCGGCAGGTACTGGATACCTTCCCGCCCGGCAACCTCACCCAGGCGGTCGATGCGCTCAGGACCAATTAGAGCAATCAGCGCGTTGAAGCCGGTCATCAGCACGATGACGAGGGGCACGATGCCCGTCACCAAGCCGGTGAACACCTTCGCGCCTTCCTGGAACAGGCCGATGAACCACACGGCAGCATTGACCAGAAAGTCCATAGTAAAGTGTCCTCCTCATGAGTAGAAGCCGATAGTGTTGCGACGTACGTGGGGGCAGATCACTTCGTGGCTTCGATAGGCGCCTCCTTCGTCACTCTGTGCGTGGGTCAGGCAGTAGTGGTTGAACTTGCCAGGATGCTCTCGGCCGGCGTCGAGCGCTGGCTGGCGTCAGCTTCCAGAAGGAATGTCGCCGCGCTCTGCATGGCCAGCCGGAGTTTGGGTGAGACAGGCAAGTTGGTGCGGTCGTCGAAGAGGTCGTGTAGACTGTGGCCCGCGACGCCCGTGACAGGTTTGAGCGCCGCAAGCACGGTCCAGCCCGAGAGCTGCTCGACGTGGACAATGCGATGCTCCTTGTCCACGACAACCACGGCGTACTGACGCCGTCGCCACGCGGAGCCGGCCTTACCGATCGAGACGCGGCCGAGGCGGCGGAGTTGGCCGATGCGTCGGTAGAAGCGGCGCATCTGGAAATAGGAGAGCCCGAGCTGAACGAACCACGCCAGAGCCAGGGCAATGATCAGGAAAGAGCCAGTGGTCAGCATAGGGTCGTGTTCCTCCAGGTCGTGAGATAGGGTGGCCTTAGAGAACCAGCAGCTCAGGCTGCTCGAGCGCCGCGCGGACATCGCTCAGGAACCGCGCGGCCACCGCACCGTCCACCACCCGATGGTCCGCCGCCAACGTCACCGTCATGATGGGACGCGTGACGGGGCGCCCCTCGGTGTCGGGAACAATGCGAGGTGTCGCGCGGCTGACGGCAAGGATGGCTACCTGGGGAGGATTGATGATAGCGGTGAAGCGGTCGACGCCGAACATGCCCAGGTTCGAGATGGTGAAAGTCCCATCTTGCACATCCTCTGGCCGCAGCCGACCCGCGCGGGCGCGCTCGGTCAGGTCAGCGATGTCAGCCGCAATCTCGCCAATGCCCTTGCGGTCCGTGCCGCGCACAACCGGCACGATCAGCCCCTCGTCCAGCGCCACAGCCACGCCGATGTTCACGTCATCCAGGACCAGGATCGCGTCGCCGTCCAGGCGGCTGTTCAGCAACTCGTGCCGGCGCAGCGCCCACGCGCAGGTCTTGGCAATCACCGCCGTCAGGCTGACCTTTGGCTGTCCGGGCTTCAACTGTGTGTTGGCCCGCGCCCGCAAAGCCTCGGCGGCCGTGACGTCGATGTCGGCGTCGAACGTGATGTGGGGAATCTCCTGGGCTGCCTTCTGGAGCCGCGTAGCAATCGTGCGGCGCATGCCGGTCATTGGGATGGTACGCGCGACCCGTAAACCGGCCGCGGTTGGCTGCGGCGCAGGCGGTGGCGGCGCGGCGACAGACACCGGAGTCGTCGGGCGAGCCGGCTCCACTACCGCCAGCACGTCGATGGACTGCACGCGCCCCTGTGGTCCACTGCCGGCGACCTGCGTCAGGTCCACCCCTAGCTCGCGGCCCAGGCGGCGCGCCGCCGGCACGGCCCGCACCTTGTCGCCACCGATGGGAGCCGGCGGCGCGACCGGCGTCGCCTCCACGTCCTGGCGTGTGATGCGGCCCCGCGGGCCACTCCCCGCGATGGTGGCCAAGTCAATGCCCCTGTCGCCGGCCACCTTGGCCGCGAGGGGGGTCGCCCTGGCGGGGAGGGAGGCGCTGTCAGAGGGCTGAGGCGCAGCGGGCGCGACGGCGGGCTGAGGCAGGGGCGCCTGAGCGGCCGACAGAGTCTCGTTAGGGCCGCGAATCACGGCAATGACCTGTGTCACCGGCACCACGTCACCGGCCTGGTAACGGAAGTCGTCAAGGATGCCAGACACGGGGGCTTCCACCTCCATGTTGACCTTGTCGGTCGTCACCTCGACGATGGGATCGCCCTGATCAACCGCCTCACCCGGCTGCTTGAGCCAGCGCACAATCTCGGCCGTCTCTTGAGTGAAGCCGAACTTCGGCATGATGACGTCTTTAGCCATGACTGCCTCAATACGCGCCCCGCGCCAGGTTGCGCGCTTCGGTCACGATGGCTTCCACCTGGGGGACGGTGTGGTACTCCAGCGTCCGGTTGTAGGGAATAGGAATGTCCAAGCCGGCCAGCCGCCGCACCGGCGCCTCTAGATAATCAAAGGCATCGCTCTCGACAATGCGGGCGGCCAGCTCGCCGCCGAACCCACCCATCTTGACCGCCTCGTGGACGATGAGAACGCGCCCCGTCTTCTTGACCGACGCGATGATGGGCTGATCGTCCAGGGGACGCAGCGTCCGCGGGTCGATAATCTCGACCTCAATGCCCTCGCCGGCGAGGACTTTAGCGGCCTCGAGGGCCCGCTGCACCATGATTGAGGTCGCCACCAGGGTCAAATCCTTGCCCTCGCGGACGACATGACTCTGGCTCAAGGGCAGCGTATACATGTCCTCCGGCACCGGCCCCTTGATCTTGTACAGCAGTTTGTGCTCAACAAAGATGACGGGGTTCTCATCCTGGATGGCGGCCAGGAGCAGACCCTTGACATCGTAGGGGCTGCTGGGCATGACTACCTTGAGGCCGGGAATGTGGACAAACCAGTTCTCTAGGCTCTCCGAGTGCTGGGCCGCCGCGCCGGTTCCGGCGCCGCCCGGCATGCGCAGGACCATGGGGACGGTCGCCTTGCCGCCAAACATGAAGCGGATCTTCGCCGCCTGGAGGACGAGTTGCTCCATGCTCAGGGTGACGAAGTCCATGAACTGGATCTCGCCCACCGGCCGCATGCCGGTCAGCGCCGCGCCGATGCAAGCCCCTGTGATACCGGCCTCGGAGATGGGGGTATCGATGACGCGTTGCGACCCAAATTGCTGGCTCAGGCCGGCCGTCGCGCCGAACGCCCCGCCATACACGCCGATGTCCTCACCAATCAGGAAGACACGTTCGTCGGCGGCCATCGCTTGTGATAGAGCTTCACGGACCGCCTCGACATAAGTAATCTCACGCATAGACGCCCTCTAGGATAGAGCTAACACTTGGCTCGGGGCTGGCTTCCGAGAAGGCCACCGCCTCGTCGATCCGTTGGGTTGCTTGCTGCCGAAGCTCGGCCAACTGAGCCTCGCCGATGCCCAGAACACGGGCAAAGCGGGGGATGGGGTCGCGCGCCTGCCACTCTTTGACCTCGTCACGGGTTCGGTAGGCCTGCTTGTCGCTCTTGGAGTGACCGCGCCAGCGGTAGGTCAGCGCCTCCACGAGAGTGGGGCCTTGCCCCTCACGGGCGCGCGCCGCCGCTTGCTGCACGGCCTGGTACACGGCCAGCGCGTCATTGCCATCGACGGTCACGCCCGGCACGCCGTACGCCGCCGCGCGCTCGCTAATCCGCTCGATATTGAAGGCGTGGCTCATGGGCATCGACATGGCGTACTGGTTATTCTCACACAGATAGATGACCGGGAGGTTCCAGATACTGGCCATGTTCAGCGACTCGTGGAAGGCCCCCTCATTCGCTGCCCCGTCACCAAACGCGACGAGACATACCTGGTCAGTCTTGCGCATCTTGATGCTCAATCCGACGCCCACCGCCATGGGGAGGCCCCCGCCGACAATGCCGTTGGCGCCCAGGTTGTTCGCCTCGATATTGGCGATGTGCATCGAGCCGCCACGGCCCCGGCAGTACCCCGTCTCCTTGCCCATGAACTCCGCCATCATCATGTCGACATTGCTGTCAAACCACGCCAGCATGTGGCCGTGACCGCGATGATGATTGAGCAAGTAGTCGCCGCGGCGCAACGCGCGCGACGCGCCGACGGCCGAGCCTTCCTGCCCAATGGAGAGATGCATAGTACCGTGGACCCGGCCCAGGGAGAACAGTTCCTCAGCCTTCTCTTCGAAAGCGCGAATGAGGAGCATCGTGCGCAGCATCTCGTTGCTCCGCTCGGTCCCGATCTCGGCCAGTACCGCGCGATACGTCTCGGAGGGTTGCGTGATTGCCGTGGTGGTACCTGCTCCGTTACTCATATTGGTTAGCCCCATTTCGTCGAAACTCCTGCATGATTCGCATGGCGGCAATGTCGTCGGTCACGAGCATGTTAATGAGCTTGGCCCGGCTGGCGCCGATGATGGGGTCGCTCTTGTATTGACCGCCGGCGATGCCTAACTTCAAAGGGACGTTCGTGAGCGTTGCCGCATCGATGCCCACGACCCGGTGCTGCAAGTCGGTGTCGACCAGATGACCGTGGATGTCGAAGTGGAGCGCGCATACGTCGCCGACGACACCTGCCTCGCGCAGCTGTTCCAAGTCTGTCACGGTCAAGTAGCCAGCACGGAGCAGGCTAGCCCGGTGTGGGTCAACCGTGCCGACACCCACCAGCGCCAGGTCAATCCTCTTGAATTCCTCAGAGAAGCGGAGAATGCGCGGTTCGCTCATCAGACCCTGGCGAGTTGCCTCGCTGTCTACGAAGAGCGGGGCAGGGAAGGTCGAGTAGCGGCCAGTCACGGTGCGGGCCAGGCGGCGCGCCAGTTCAGGCCCGTCGATATCCGGATCTGGCGTACCGAGCGCGCCGATCATCTGCACCACGTGAATGCCGGAGTGGACGCCGGGGCGAAGGGCTTGCACCGTCTCCCACAGCGCGCTTCCCCACGACACCCCAATCGTCATATTATCGTGGATCAACTCGGCGACAAGCTGGGCGGCCAGGCTACCGAGCCGGCGCAGTCTCTCTTCGTAACGCGTCGTCCCTGAGGTAAGGATGCGGACGAGAGCCAACCCCAGTAGGTCCTGTAGTTCCGGTTCGAGGTCGGTCCGCCGTCCAAAAGGATAGCGAATGCGGATGTCAACGACACCTTCAGCCCGCGCTTCCTGGAGGAGGCGCGAAATCATGGAACGTGAGTAGCCTGTGCGGGCCGCGATCTCGACCTGGCTCAGGTTCTCTTCGTAATACATACTGGCGATGGTAGCCAGTAACTCGAGACGATCCATAATTCAGCAGCCTTCGCGCGGAGCAAGGACAGCCTGGCATTTATTCACATATGTGAATAGTATGCAATTTTTCCACTATCGTCCACTATATCATAACTGGACTGACGATGTCAAGTGGTTTAGTGGCAAATGTGTACAGCTTGAACAACTGTGAATTTATTCCACATAGACAGCGAGAGGTGTGGGCTGTGAGTTTGGACCGCTCGACGGTAAAGGGGGGATAATATGGAGAGGATTACCTACACCCTGCCGTTAGGCTACGGTGTTCATTGGTGACGGTCCAGCCGGCTAGAACAGCATTGAGAGTAAGAATGGTCAACAACAACACATCATCACGGCGCGAGACAGTCTTTCAACTGCCCTGGCCTGGGGCGGGCGATCAGTTTCTTCTGCGGCCTGACGTGACGTTCCTCAACCACGGCAGCTTCGGCGCGACGCCGCGCCCGGTCTTCGAGCGCTACCAAGCCTGGCAGCGCGAGTTGGAGGCCGAGCCGGTCGAGTTCTTGGGCCGGCGCATCCGCGACTTGCTGGCGGAGGCGCGCCGCCCGCTGGCCGACTATCTCCACGCCAACCCGGCCGATCTGGTTTACGTGCCCAACATCACCTTCGCCGTCAACATCGTAGCGCGCTCGCTCGACTTGCAGCCGGGCGACGAGGTGCTGGCGACAGACCACGAATACGGGGCATCGGACCGGGCCTGGCGTTTCAACTGCGCTAAGAAGGGCGCCCACTACATCAACCAGCCCATCGCCCTGCCCATCACGACGGCGGATGACTTCGTCACGCGCCTGTGGGCGGGGGTGACGGACCGCACGCGGGTCATCTTCATCAGCCACATCACCTCGGCGACGGCGCTCATCTTCCCAATCGCCGAGGTGTGTCGGCGAGCGCGGGCGGCGGGCATCCTGACCGTCATCGATGGGGCCCACGCGCCAGGCCAGATCGACCTCTACCTGGACGACCTGGGCGCCGACTACTACTTAGCTAACTGCCACAAGTGGTTGGCCAGTGCGCGCGGCGCTGGCTTCCTGTATGCACGGCCGGAGAGGCAGCGCCTCCTGGAGCCGCTGGTTGTGAGCTGGGGGTGGGAGAGTGAGTTCCCCGGCGAGTCGCCCTTCCAGGACTGGTTTGGCTGGCTCGGCACGGATGACCCGTCGGCCTACCTGAGCGTGCCGACGGCGATTGAGTTCCAGCGGCAGCACGACTGGCCGGCGGTGCGGGCGGAATGCCACCGTCTGGCCCTGTGGACGCGAGAGCGGGTGGCCGAACTGACGGGGATGGAGCACATATGCTCCGAAGATTGGTTTGGGCAGATGGTCGTCCTGCCCTTGCCGAGTGGGACGCTCGACAAGCTCGGCACGCGGCTGTGGGACGACTACCGCATCGAGATTCCCCACATCCGCTGGCAGGGCCGCGAGTTCTTGCGCGTCAGCATCCAGGCGTACAACTCTGTTCGGGATGTCGAGAAGCTGCTCGCCGCCTTAAAGACGGCGCTGTAAATCAGAAGCTCACCTGATTGTCTTGTAGTCTGTCCCGCTCCCTTAAGCTAGCTACCTGGGTGAATCAACAGAATGTCCCGTCGCCTGATCGTAGGCCGGGCGGACGCGGGCGTAGACGCGGTCCCAGGTGTAGTCGCGCTCGACTTTGGCGCGACCCCGCGCGCCCATCGTCTGGCGGCGGTCGGGGTTGGCCAGCAGGGCAGCCAGGGTGTCGGCCAGGGCGTTGGGCGCGCCGAACGGGACGAGGCAGCCGTCCTGGCCGTCGGCGATGACCGTGTCGATGCCGCCCACGCGCGCGCCGACGACAGGCTTGCCATACGCCCACGCCTCGAGGTAGGCGATGCCGAAGGAGTCGGCGCGGGAGGGCAGGCACAGGACGTCGCAGGCGGCCAACATGTCCTGCTTGTCGGCCTCAGCAACGATGCCCAGGCGATGGACGCGCGCCTGGGCAGGGGGGGCCAGGCGCTCCAGGACGCGGAGGGCGTCGTCCTGCGCCGCGCCGACGAGGACGAGATGCGCCTGGCCCCCGCGCGCCCAGAGGCGCTGCAGCGCCTGGAGGGTATCAAGGGTCCCCTTGTCGCGGCTGGCGGTGCCGAGGCCTAGGACGAGGGGTGTGTCGGGGCCGACGCCAAGCCGAGCGCGCCCGCGCGCCGCATCGCCGCCCGTGACGTCGGCCAGGTTGATGCCGACGCCGGCGACGATCACGCGCTCCGGGGCGACACCCTGGCCGACGAGGAAGTCGCGCTCGCCGGCGGTCTGGGCGAAGACGACGCGGGCGCGGCGGCTGAGGGCGAGCTGGTGGCGCATGGTGTAGTAGCGGCGCATGGAGCTGCGGGGGCCTTCGCCCAGGTGGGTCAGGGGGTAGAAGAGCCAGGGCTTGCCCCAGCGCTCGGCCCAGGCGAGGGCCGGGGTGTGGACCGCGTCGTAAGTGACGGTCATGCCAGCGGCGACGTCCCAGTTGGGGCCAGCGTGCGCCAGGGCCGCCGCCAGGTCGGGGACCCAGGGGGTGAAGCGGCCGACCGCCTGGAGCCAGCGGGTGGTGTCCAGCGGGAGGTCGGACAGGTGGGTCATGAGGCGACGGGTGACGGGGAAGCTGAGGGGGGCGGTGGGCAGGTGGCGGACGCGGAAGCGGCGGATGGTGACGCCGTCGTGGACGTCGGTCAGGCGGTCAAGGCGGCGCTTGCGCGGGTCCCAGAAGAGTTGGAAGTCGTCAGCGTCGGTGGTATAGACGGTGACGGCATGGCCGTCGGCGACGAGGCGCCTGTTGATCTCGTGGAGGTGGCGCTCGGCGCCGCCCGTGGCGGGCCAGTAGCGTTGGATTAGGTGCAAAATACGCATGGGCAAATGGTCAATTGTCAATGATCAATTGTCAATGGTCAATCTCGGAAGCAGTCTGAGCTGAGTGTCGGCCTCGCGCAGTATGGATACTCTTGCTGAGAATGCGGACTAGTTCATCGCTTTCCTGGATCAGAGCCACCACTTCGGGGACATCCAGCAAGCTGGCCTGAATGACGCGGAGCCAATAGCGAGTCTCTCGGGCTTCCTTGTACGCCACACTCAGCTTGTGGCTGAAGTCAGCATGGGACTCGGCCCCACGGGCCTCCTCCAGATTAGCGCCGATGGATGTACTCGATCTCACGATTTGGCGGATGATCTCGGGCGCCGCTGCGACGCGCGGGAGGGTGTTTACCATACGGACGACGCGTACGCCAAACTCAAAGGTTCTCTCATCCAAATCGAAGGCTCTCTCCCGCCTCATACCCCCCTGCTCGGTTCTGGCAGTCATTTGACCATTGACCATTGACCATTGACCATTTTTATGAAGTCGACATAGTCTCTCGCCGTGCGCTGGGGGGTGTGGGCGGCGCGGACCCAGGCGGCGGCGGCGGCGGACATGGCGGCCTGGCGGGCGGGGTCGGCGGCGAGGTCGGTGAGGGCGCGGGCGACATCGTCGGCGCTCGGGGGGGCAGGGAGTTTGATACAGGTGGCGGTGGGGACTTCGCTAAACCAGCCGGTGTCGGTGACGATGGCGGGTACGCCGACGCCCATGACCCGCAGCAGGCTGCCCGACGTCTCGCCGCCGGTCGGGTAGCGCAGGTTGAGGCAGACGTCGGCCTCGGCGATCTGGGCGTCGAAGGACTCCAGCGTGTCGGCATAGCCGCGCAGCTCAACGCGGTCGGCGACACCGGCCTGGCGAATCCAGCCGTCAAGGTCGAAGGCCGGCTCGACGGCCCCAACGAGAACGTAGCGGGCGTCGGGGCGCTGGCGGGCGAAGCGGGCAAAGCCTTCGAGGGCGGGCAGCAGGCCCTTGGCGGGGGTCAGGTAGCCCGCCGTGATGACGGTGAAGGGGCGGTCGGGCGTGCGCGGGCGGACAGAGGCGGTGACGGTCGTCGGGTGGGCGACGACGGCGGTGGGCAGGTCGGGGCGGATGGCGGCGACGCGCCGGCGGACAAAATCGCTGTGGCAGATCACACCCTGGCTGAGGTCGAGGGCGTGCTCGACCAGGGGGTAGTCAAAGAAGGGCAGCGGGCGCTCGCCGCGCAGGGCCGAGCGGGCCTCGGCGAGGGCGGCCGGGCCAGCGGCGTAGCCGACTTCCCAGGGGTAGTCGGCGCGGTCGCCCTGGTCGATGGTGAAGCCGGCCAGGAAGTGGTGGAGCAGGAACTCGTGAAGGACGAGGATGCCGGGGTAGCGGCGCAGCGTCGCATAGATGGGCGCGTGGTAGCGGGCGTCGTTGCCCATCTGGTAGACTGTGGCATGGTAGGCGCGGGCACGGCGGCGGGCCGGGTAGTCGCGGAAAGGGTAGCAGGGCAGGGCGCGCACCGCGGGGTCGGGGGGGGTGATGTCGCCCACGTAGACATCGACGGCGGCTAACTCAGCCAGGGCGGGCGGGAGGGCGTCGCTGTAG
>CAZLBQ010000044.1:0-19805 GCA_964557745.1 uncultured Anaerolineales bacterium | reverse complement strand
GCCGCCTTGAGCAGTCCCTTCGCGTCGTAGGGCGTGGCGGGCGCAACGACCTTGAGGCCGGGGCGGTGGACAAACCACGCCTCCGGGTTCTGGGAGTGGAAGGGACCAGCGCGCATCCCGCCGCCGCTGGGCGCGCGGATGACAATGGGCACCGGGGCCTGCCAGCGGTAGTAGCACGTCGCGGCCTGGTTCACGATCATGTCGAAGGGCGTGGCGATGAAGTCGGCGAACTGAATCTCGACGACAGGGCGCAGGCCCATCATGGCCGCGCCGATGGCCGCGCCGACAAAGCCCACTTCGGCCATGGGCGTGTCCATCACGCGCCGCTCACCGAAGCGCTCGACAAAGCCCTGCGTGACCTTGAACGCGCCGCCAAACGGGCCAATATCCTCGCCCAGCAGCAGGACGCGCTCGTCGGCCTCCATCTCCTCCCAGAGCGCCGCGCTAATCGCCTGTAGATACGTCAATTCCGCCATGTTAGGCTGCTCGCTTCCTCACATACTCACCGCTGAGAGCCTTGGATCACGGAGTTCACGGACAGCGCGGAGAACGCGGAAGGCGGTCATCCAAAAGACTCCCTTCCGGGTGTTCCGTAGCTTTCCGCGCCGTCCGCGTTCCAAAACCTCTGTGCGCTCCGTGGTTAGATACACTCACGGCGCGTAGACGCCCGTCAGGCAGTCCTCACCCTGGGGCCACGGGCTGTTCTCGGCGAAGTCCACCGCGTCCTCGACCTCGGCCTCGATGCGCGCGTCCAGGAGGGCCAGGTCGTCGTCGCCCACCACGTCCAGGTCGCGCACGCGCCGCTCGAAGCGGGCCACCGGATCGCGCGCCGTCCACTCGTCCAGCACGTCGCGCGGCACGTACTCGGCGTTGTCGTGGTAAGCGTGGCCGAGCATGCGCATCGTCTTGCACTCGATGAGCGTCGGGCCACCGCCACCCCGCGCCCGGTCGACGGCCTCCCGCGTCGCCTCGTAGACGGCCAGCACGTCGTTGCCGTCGACGACGACGCCGGGGAAGCCGTAGCCCACCGCGCGGTCGGCGATATTCTCGACGGCCATCTGCTTCGATAGAGGCGTCGAATAGGCGTACTGGTTGTTCTCGCAGATGAAGACGACGGGCGCGCGCCACACGGCCGCCAGGTTCAGGCTCTCGTGGGCGCCGCCCTCGCTGGCCGAGCCGTCGCCAAAGTAGGTCAGGGCCACGCGCGCCTCGCCGCGATACTGGAAGGCGAGAGCCGCGCCGACGGCGAGGGGCATCGAGTCGGGCAGCGGGCTGACGTAGCCGATGATGTTGAAGGCGAGGTCGCCCATGCCGTGGGTGTTGACGTCGCGCCCGCGGCTCACCCCCGTCGCCCGTCCCATCATCTGGGCCATGACACGGCGCGGGGTGATGCCGCGCAGCAGGTACGCGCCCAGGTCGCGGTGCATGGGGGCCACCACGTCGTCGGGGCCGAGGGCATAGCTGCTGCCGACGGAGATGGCTTCGTGGCCGCGCTGGGAGAAGGCCGCGCCCGGAATACGGCCCTGGTTGTAGAGCAGCCGCACTCGCTCGTCGAAGGCGCGGGTCAGCCGCATCCAGTACAGGAGGGTCCGCAGATCATCCTTCGTCAACGTGGTTACCGGGGTGGCAAGGGTCATGGTGAAATCTCGCTCTCTTCTCACGATAGAGGACGCGGAGGGCGGAACTTCAATCGTCAATCGCCTAAGCCGTCCTTGTCTGGGCTTGCAGGCCACGCTCGCGGATAATCGTGTCGAGGAGGCCTCGACAGGCTCGCGTGATCAAGTCGTAGACGGCTTCGAAGTTGCCCATGTAGTACGGGTCAGGCACATTGCGGATCGGCTGGTCGGGAGCGAAGTCGAGCAGGCGGCCCACTTTGGCCTTGCCCTGTGGGAACGAGCGCAGGTCGGCCAGGTTGTCGCCGTCCATTGCCAGCACATAGTCATAGTAGTTGAGGTCGTAGGGGAGGACCTGACGGGCCGTGTGCGTCCCGACATCCACGCCGTTAGCCCTCAGGACGCGCTGCGTCCCGGAATGCGGGCGCGCGCCGACGTGGTAGTCCAGCGTCCCCGCCGAATCGATCTCGAACTGGTCCGAGAGGCCAGCCTGGGCGACGAGGTGGCGGAACACCTGCTCCGCCATCGGCGAGCGGCAGATATTGCCCATACAGACAAACAGTACTTTGACCATACGCCCCTCTTCATCCGAGTAATCAGCGCTGGGGGGATTATACGCAGGCCAGGCCGTGTTTCCAAGTCCGGCATTTGCCGCCGCGTCGATACGGGTGTAGACTCACCGGCAGAGAGACGTGACAGGTTTTGAAAACCTGTCACGTCTACGACAGCCCTTTGAGCACAGGAGAGGCCGTTATGCGTATTGGGCTACAGATTCCGTCGTTTACCTGGCCGGGGCAGCCGCAGATCATCGGCCCCACGCTGGCCGAGATCGCCGGCACCGCCGACGAGGGCGGCTTTGCCAGCCTGTGGGTCATGGACCACTTCTTCCAGATTCAGTATTATGGCGCGCCGACGAATCCGATGCTCGAGGCGTACAGCGCGCTCAACTTCATGGCCGGCGTCACGAAGCGCGCGCGGTTAGGGGCGCTCGTGACGGGCGTCATCTACCGCCATCCGGGCGTCCTGGTCAAGACGGTGACGACCCTGGATGTGCTGTCCGAGGGGCGCGCCATGTTGGGCATCGGCGCGGCGTGGTACGAGCAAGAGGCGACGGGCCTGGGCATCCCCTTCCCGCCTCTGGCCGAGCGTTTCCGCCGCCTGGAAGAGACGCTCCAGATCGCTCACCACATGTGGTCGGGCAATACGGCCCCCTATGAGGGCCGCTACTACCAGTTGGCCGAGCCGCTGTGCAGCCCCCCGTCCCTCAGCCGCCCGCACCCGCCCATCATGGTCGGCGGCGGCGGCGAGCAGAAGACCTTGCGCCTCGTCGCCCAGTACGCCGACGCCTGCAACCTGTTCGCCCGCCTGGGGCCAGACCAGTTGCAGGCCAAGCTCGACATCCTCAAGCGCCACTGCGACGAGGTCGGCCGCGCCTACGAGGAGATCGAGAAGACGACGCTGGGCACGGTGCACCTGGCGCCCGACGCCATGTCCGCCAGCGACGTGATTGACATGTGTCGCGGCCTGGCCCGCGTCGGTGTCCAGCACGCCATCTTCAACATGCCCAACAGCCACGAGATTCGGCCGCTGGAAGTCTTCGCCCGCGAGGTCATCCCGGCCGTCGCTGAGTTCTAGCCAGGACCGGGCAGGGCCTATGGCCCTGCCCGACTCACACCGCGAACTGGCCGTTCGCCATGAAGGTCTCGCCATCGACGACCACCTCGCCGCTCTGGCGCAGGTCGCACACCATGTCCCAGTGGATGGCCGACTGGTTGACGCCCCCCGTGTCGGGGTAGCTGCGGCCAAGCGCCAGGTGAACCGTCCCGCCGATCTTCTCGTCGAACAGGATACTCTTGGTAAAGCGCGTGATACCGAAGTTCGCGCCGATGCCTAGCTCGCCCAGGCGGCGCGCCCCGGCGTCGCTGTTGAGCATGGCGTGCAAGTAACCCTCGTTGCGGCCCGCCGTCGCCTGGACCACCTCCCCAGCCTTGAACCACAGCCGAATGTCTTCCACCTCACGCCCGCCCACGACGGCGGGGTAGGTGAAGCGGATCGTGCCATTGGCCGAGTCCTCCAGCGGTCCCGTGTAGATCTCCCCGCTCGGGAAGTTGGCCCGCCCGTAGCTGTTGATCCACGTCCGCCCCTTAATCGACAGCGTCAGGTCGGTATCCGGCCCGACGATGCGGACACGGTCGCGCGGCGCGATCCAGCCGATGAGGCGCGCCTGCGTGTCGCGCTGGGCGCGCCAGGCGGCGATGGGGTCCGGCTCCGTCACGCGGCAGGCCGTGAAGACAAAACTCTCATACTCACGCAGCGACATGCCCGCGTCCTGGGCGTAGGCTTCGGTGGGGAACTGGGTCGAGCAGCGGCGCATGTCGCCCTGGGCGGCGCGCTGCATGAGCGCCATGCCCAGCCGCCGCTGCGCCCCCTGCGCGACGACGAGCCGCGCCGGGTCGACGCCGCTGAGGGCCTTGGTGTTGGTCTCGGCGGCGATACGCAGCACGCAGTCGTAGCGCTGCAAGACAACCTCGTCCAGCGGCGAGACAAACTGGAGCTGCTCATCGCTGCCCACCTCGTACAGGATTTCGTCCAGCCCCGGCAGGGTGACGAGGGGCGTGACGTGCGCGCCCCGTTCTAGCGCGGCGCGGTAGACGGCTTGGACGAGGGGCGCGGCGGCCACCGGGGCGCGGATGAGGAGCAACTCGCCCGGCTGGATGTCGAGACTGAACGCGGTGATGACCTCGGCCATCTTTTCGACGCGGGGGTCCTGCATGAAGCCTCCGTTCAAGCCGTACAGACACAATTAACAGAATTGGCAGATTTGGACTTGGTCTGCTGCTCCTGGCGTGCGGCGTATTATTCCAGAGAGCATCCGATTCGTCCAATCACGTTCACCTAAGTTTCACAGCTGGGCATTGACAGGCGAGCGACCTCCTCTTATACTTTGCATACAGAACATTTGTTCTCTAAGCAAGGAGACGGTCGTGGGCGGGCAGAACCCTTTTCAACCAGCGGAGCAAGCGCAGAAGAAAGCGAAGGTACTCGTGTACGGCGAGCCGGGGACGGGCAAGACGTTCTTTGCCCTGTCGTTCCCGCGCGTGGCGCTCATCGACACCGAGGGCGGGGCCGACCTGTACGGCGGCCGCTTCGACTTCGACGTGCTGCGCACCAAGAGCTTTGGTGACATCCTGGAGGCCGTCGAGGCCGTCAAGGCGGATCACGGGCGGACGTGGCAGACCCTCGTCATCGACCCCATCTCGGTGGTCTGGCAGGTGCTCCAGGACGCGGGGCAGCAGGCCGCCGAGGCGCGGGCGATGCGCTATGGCCGGGCGGCGGACGACGTGCTGCTGACGCAGCGCGACTGGGGCCTCATCAAGCGGCGGCTGTACTCGGCGATGACCGAACTCGTCAACCTGCCTGTCAACGTCATCCTCACGGCCCACCTGCGCGACATGCTGGAGACGCGGCGCGACAGCCGGGGGCAGGAGGTGGCCGTCAAAGTCGGGGAGCGGCCCGACGCCGAGAAGAAGACGGGCTACTGGCCCGACGTGATTATCCGCCTGGTAGTGGACAAGGGGGAGCACGTCGGCATCATCGAGAAGGACCGCAGCGGCCTGTTCAAGGTTGGGCAGCGCGTACCCAATGTGAACTACAGCCACTTCGCGCCGCTGTTGGAGGCCCACGCGGCTGGCGCGCCCATCGCCCACCCGACCGAGGCGACGGCGGCGACGCGCGACGTGGCCATCATCGACGAGAGCCTGGCCCCCGCCGACCCCGGCGCGCTGGCCGCCATCCGCTCGCTGGCGCAGACGCTCGGCGTGTCCATGGAACGCCTCGGGGAGACGCTGGAACGCGACTACACCGTCGAGACACTGGAAGCTCTGACGCGCGGCCAGGCCGCCGCCCTCCACGAACGCCTCGTCAAGGCGCAGCGGCGAATGAAGACTGAGGAATTAAGAATTAGGAATTGACGTGGACTTTGCCCTTCATAATTCCTAATTCTTAATGCCTCATTTCTCCCGAAAGCGCGGGTCGAGGACGTCGCGCGCCCAGTCGCCCAGGGTGTTGATGGCGAGGATGGTCAGGGTGATGGCGAGGCCGGGGAAGGTGGCGGGCCACCACACGCCGATGGGCAGGTAGTCGCGGCTGTCGGCCAGCATGTTGCCCCAGCTCGGCGTCGGCGGCTGGACGCCCAGCCCTAGGAAGCTCAGGCCGGCCTCGAAGATGATGACGTTGGCGATCTCCAGCGTGGCGATGACGATGATGGGGTTGAGAACGTTGGGCAGAATGTGGCGGAGCAGCAGCCGCGCCGGGGAGACGCCGACGGCACGCCCGGCCAGCACGTAATCCCGCTCGCGGGCCGAGAGGACTTCAGCGCGGGTCAGGCGGGCGAAGACCGTCCAGCCGTAGAGGGTGAGGACGAGGGTCAGGCCCGCCAGCGACGGCCCGATGACCATGACCAGGGCAATCGCCAGCAGCATGTAGGGCACGGAGAGCTGGATGTCGATGATGCGCGAGATAAGGTCGTCGAGCCAGCGCCCGTAGAAGCCCGCCAGCAGGCCTAGCGTCACGCCAATCAGGCCCGCTAGCAGCACCGTCACCGTGCCGATGGTGAGCGAGACGCGCGAGCCGTAGATGATGCGGCTGAGGATGTCGCGGCCCAGGTGGTCCGTGCCCAGCAGGAACGCCGCGTCGCCGCCGTCTAGCCAGGCGGGCGGCAGCAGGCGGCGGCTCAGCGCCTGGCGCGTCGGGTCGTGGGGTGCGATGAGCGGCGCAAAGATGGCCGCCAGGATGACGAGGACGAGGAACACGGCCGCCACGACGGCGAGGCCCGACAGCATGCGCCGCCAGCGCGGCCGGCGGCGCGGCAGCGCGGTGGGGAGCGTCGCCGTGGGGGTGGGGGCCAGGGTAGACGTCATAGGCTCAGTCATAGCGGATGCGCGGGTCGACGGCGGCGTACAGCAGGTCCACGAGCAGGTTGATGACGATGAACAGCAGGGAGACCACCAGCACCGCCGCCTGGACGAGCGGGAAGTCGCGGTTCTGGATGGCCTGCACCGACAGTTGCCCGACGCCGGGCCAGGCGAAGATCGTCTCGGTGACGACCGCCCCGCCCAGCAGCGTGCCGAACATCAGCCCGACCACGGTGATAACCGGCAGCGCGGCGTTCTTGAGGCCGTGCCGCACGAGCACGGTCAGTTCCGACAGCCCCTTCGCGCGCGCCGTGACCATGTACTCCTGGCGGTTGACCTCGAGCATGGCCGAGCGGGTCAGGCGGGCAATGCGCGCCATGGGCAGCAGGCCCAGCGTCAGCGCGGGCAGAACGAGGTGCTTCCACGTCCCCGCCCCGCCCGACGGGAACCAGCGCAGTTGGACGGCCAGCAGCAGGACCAGCATGATACCCAGCCAGAAGATAGGCACCGACTGGCCGATGAGGGCCAGGCTCATGCTGACGTGGTCCACCCAGGAGCGCGGGTAGAGGGCGGCCAGGATGCCCAGCGGCAGGGCGACGACCAGCGCGAACAGCAGGGCCGCCGTGGCGAGTTGGACCGTGGCCGGCATGCGCTCCAGGACGAGGCGCAGCGCGGGCTGGCGGAAGCGCAGCGAGAGACCCATGTCGCCCCGCACCGCGCCCGACACAAAGCGCGCGTACTGGACGGGCAAGGGGTCGTTGAACCCTAGCTCGGCGCGGAGCTTCTGGACGTCGGCCTCGCTCGCGCCCGTCCCGCTCAGCATCGTCACCACCGGGTCGCCCGTGGCGTACACCAGGGCGAAGACGATGAGGCTGACGCCGATGAGGACGAAGACCGACTGGAACAGGCGGCGCAACAGGTAGGCTTGCATGGTTCTGTGACCGCCGACGGCCGACGGCCGACCGCTTCTAGTCCAGAGGCTGGGCAGCGGTCGGCGGTCGGTCGGCGGCCGTCGTTACTTCAGCTTCGCTGTGCGCAGGTCGATAATCTCATCCGGGCGCGGCTTCCAGTCGACACGGTTGTTGACGCCGTAGATGAGGTTCTGGAAGTACAGGAAGGCCCACGGCACGTCGTCGTTGCCGATGCTCTGCTCCAACTGCTGGTAGAGCTGCTCCCGCTCCTTCTGGTCCACGGTAGCGATGCCCTTGTCGGCCAACTCGTCGGTCTTGGGGGTCCAGGCGTACTGGTTCAGGCCCTTCGAGGTGAAGTGCGCCCGCCACAGGTAGTCCGGGTCGTTGATGAGCGGGCCGAGCGAGAAGAAGTGCATGCCTGACAGCGTCTGGGTGTGAATCTTGTTGACCAGGGTGCCGATGTCGCTGCCCTGCATGTTGAGCTTGATGCCCACCTCGCCGAGTTGGCCCTGGATGGCCTCGGCCACTTCCTTGTCCTTGAGATAGCGGCCAATCGGGTAGTGGAAGTCGATGGTAAAGCCGTTGGGATAGCCCGCTGCCGCCAGCAACTGCTTGGCCTTAGCCGGGTCATAGTCATAGGCCGTCAGAGCGCCGGGGTTGTAGGCCAGCCAGCCGGCTGGGATGACGCCCTTCGTCTTCTGGGCGAAGCCGCCCAGGACGTCCTTAATCAGGCTGTCCTTGTTGATGGCGTAGTTGATGGCCTGGCGCACGCGCACGTCATCGAGCGGCTTTTCCTTCTTGTTGAACTCGATGAAGATGCTGCGCAGGCTGGGCACGTTCTCGACGCGCGCCTTGCCGCTCGCCGCGATGCGCTGGGTCAACTCCGGCGGCACGTTGGCGATGATGTCGGCCTCGCCCGTGTCGAGCATGGCCAGGCGCGTCGAGGCTTCGGGGCCGGGCTTGAAGACGACTTCGTCGATGGCCGGCGCGCCGCCCCAATAGGTCGGGTTAGCCTTGAGCTTGATCTGAACGCCCTTCGCCCACTCGACGAAAGTGTACGGCCCGGTCCCGACCGGCTTGAGCGAGAAGCCGTCGTCGCCCACCGACGCGTAGTACTTCGGCGGCAGCGCCTGGAGCAGAGCCAACCACTCGACCACGGTCGGGTTGGGCTTGTCGGTCACCAGGTCCACGGTGGTGTCGTCCACGCGCTTCATGTCGGTGACGAACTTGAAGAAGCTGGCCGCCTCGCCCTTGCTGGCGTTGTAGGTCTTGATGGAGAAGATCAGGCTGTCGGCGTTGAAGTCCTCGCCGTTGTGGAACTTGACGCCTTGCTTGAGCTTGATCCGCCACGTCGTCGGGTTCGTCGCCTGCCACGACTCGGCCAGCCACGGCACCGTCTTGTTGTCCGGCGTGTGGAACACGAACGGGTCCATGACACTCATCTGGATGTTGATGGACGTCTTGTTGATGTCGACACTCGGGTTGAGGCTGACCGGCTCCGGGCCCTGGACAATGGTGATGGAGCCGCTGCTCTTGCTGGCCGCCTTAGCCGCCGGCGCGCTGGTGGGAGCGGCGGCAGGCGCGGAGGTCGCCGCGGCTGCGGGCGCCGTCGTGGGGGCGGCGGCCTTCGGCGCCTCCGTCGGCGCGGCAGCCTTGGGGGCTTCCTGTTTGGCGGCGGGAGCGGTTGTAGGTGGCGCAGGCGCCGCCACGGGCTGCGCGCAGGCGGCGACGAGGACCAGGAGAGCGAGGACAACGGTCACGAGAAACGGACGACGCATGTCTCCTCCTTATACGAAGCAGGGGTTACAGGACCTGCCATTCGTGCTGCCAGCCCGAGAGTCGTCGGCCACCGTCGGGGGTGACGATGAAGTTATCCTGGATGTAGACGCCCCAGTGGTCGTCACCGACCAGCAGGCCGGGGTGCATGTTGAGGGCCATGTTCTCCTGGAGGACGGTCGGGTTGCCGGGCATGACCACCGGCGGCTCGATGACGTTTAGCCCGATGCCGTGCACGTCCCAGATGGCGCGCCCGCTCGTCTCCCAGCCCGCCTCGCGGAACGTGGCCTCGATGGTCGCGGGGAGGTCGGCGGCGACGACGCCCGGGCGCATCAGCCGCGCGGCGCGGTTGAATGCTTCGCGGGTCGTCTCGTAGATGCGGCGCTCGCGCTCGGGGGGTGGGCCAAACGAGAAGATACTCGCCAACTCAATCCAGTAGCCGCTCGGCCCGCTGAACTCCATGGACATCTTGATGATGTCCGCCTTCTCGATGACGCGGTCCCAGGGCATGTGGATGTAGGGCGGGGCCTTGTGGCTGATGTGGGCGATGCCGTCCTGGCAGCCCGCCTCGCGCAGGGTGCGCCACACCTCACTCACCACCTGGCGCTCGGTCTTGCCGGGGGCCAGGACTTCCTTGAAGCGCCCCATCGCCCCCGCCACGATACGTGAACTCTCCTCCAGCCCGGCGATCTCTTCGGCGCTCTTGATGCTCATGACGCCGTCCATCACCGCCGTCGCGTCCTCCACCCGCCCGTCCACGGCGGCCTGGAGTTGGCGCGCCTCGCCGCTGGGCATGATATGGTTCATCGCCACCACGCCCACCGACTTGAGTTCGCGCTCCTTCAGGAGACTCGTCACCTGCGTGACCAGCGGCACGCCGCGCCGCACGTCGGTGATCCAGCCAATCTCCGATGCCCAGAACGCCTGTGACCCCGAGCCGAGGACCAGGACGGGGTCGCTCGCCAGGGGCAGGACGACGTAGCCCGACCCGCCCCACAGGTGCCAGTCCGAGACATAGCGCACGTAGCCGCGCTGGGTGGCCTCGGCCTGGCCGTAGATAACCAGGGCGTCGTAGCCCGCGTCGGCCATCGCCTGTCGCAAGGCAGCGTGACGCCGCTGCCGTTCCGCGAGGGAGACCATGCCTTACCCTCCTTAGCGGCCTGCCCGGCAGCGGGCGACAGCCTCCGCCACGCGCTCGAGGCCCGGCTGGAGTTCCTCCATCGGCGTCGCCAGCGAGCCGCGCAGGTAGTACTTCGTCTCCTCGCCCAGGTTGCTCCCGGACCCTAGCACGACGCCGTACTCGTCGCGCAGCAGCTTCGAGAACTCCGCCCCCGTCAGGCCGGTGGCGCTCACGTTGACGTACACGTAGTACGCGCCCTGCGGCTTGGAGTACGACAGCCCCATCTCGTCGAGGGCCTTCATCCACACGCCGCGCCGGCGGTCGTACTCAGCCAGGACCGGCGCGAACCAGTCGGTCGGGCTGGTGATGCCCGCCAGCGCCGCGTACTGCGACACCGACGGCGCGCAGATGGACATGGCGTGCTTGAAGGGCAGCATGGCCTGGATAAGCGGGGCGGGGGCGGCGATGTAACCGACACGCCAGCCGGTCATCGAGTAGCACTTGGAGAAGCCGTTGATGGTGATGGTCCGCTCCCACATGCCCGGCAGCGACGCCAGGCTCAGGTGGCGGTTGTCGTCGTAGACGAAGCGCTCGTACAGTTCATCGGAGATAACGAGCAGGTCGCGCTCCTGGGCCAATTGGGCGATGGCTTCCAGCGACGAGCGCGGCTGGACGGCTCCGGTCGGGTTGCTCGGCGACACGACGATGAGCGCCTTGGTGCGCGGCGTGAGGCGCTTCTCCACCTCGCGAACGTTGATGGCGAAGTTGTCAGCCTCGTAGGTCGGGACCGTGACCAGCGTCCCACCCGCGATGAGGGTGTCGCGGCGGTACTCGTCGTAGTAGGGCGTGTGGATGAGAATCTCGTCACCCGGATCGAGCAGCGTTTGCAGGGTGATGAGCATGGCCTCCTGCGCGCCCGTCGTCACCAGGACTTCGGTCTCCGGGTCGGCGGTGATGCCGTTCTCACGCGCCAGCTTGGCGGCGATACCGCGCCGCAGGTCCATCAGGCCGGCCCACGGAGTGTAGACCGTGCGGCCCTGGTCGAGGGCCTGCTTGGCGGCGGCGATGACGTGGGGCGGGGTGGGGAAATCGGGGGTACCGCTGGACAGCGTGAGGAGGCCGGGCGTGGGAACGGAGGTCTGCTTCGGGAAGCCGTGACCGACTTCCTGGGCGCGGCGCGAGAGAACGCGCTGGACGAGAGGCGGGGCAGACACGGGTGCAGCCATCGAGGTATCTCCCTGTGGTTTTAGTGTATATTCTATTGCCGATTGTCGACAATCGCGGGGGGATGATAGCACGGGATGGGAGAGTTGTCAACCCTGCATCAATTGGCTATACTGAAGCCTGATTATGAGCCATTGAGCCTGTTGCATATCCGCCTGAATCAGGAACCTGAGTGAGCCAGACTGACAAACTCCTGGAACGGCTGTTGCAAAGTGAGTCCAACAAGAACGTCCCTTTCGACGGCCTGTGCAACGTGCTATACAAGCTTGGCTTCCAGAGCCGACAAGGCAGCGGGAGCCATCGTACTTCTTCAAAGACGGCGTCGCCGAAATCCTCAATCTCCAACCTGGCCCTGACGGAAAAGCGAAGCCCTATCAGGTCAAGCAAGTGCGCGATGTCATCCGCAAGTACGATTTAGGGAGGCGCTAACATGGCACAGTGGGAACCTATCGACCTGCCTAAGTACGAGGTCGTTATCTATTGGAGCAATGAAGACCAGGCCTTCATTGCCCAAGTGCCTGAGTTGCCGGGTTGCATGGCCGATGGGTCGACCGACATGGACGCGCTACGCAATCTGAAAGTAGTTATTCAGGAGTGGATCGAGACGGCCACGCTCCTCGGTCGCCCTATTCCCCAGCCCAAACTCCACACATAAAACCCCGTAGAGACGTCTTCATCGATCATCTCCGGATCTGCAGCAGCACAACGGCGCCCAGCACCAGCGCCGAGCCGAGCGCCTGCCAGAGGCTCAGCCGCTCGCCGAGAATGGTCACGGCCAGCACAATGGTGAACACGGGTTCGAGGGTGCTGAGGATGGCGGCGCGGCCGGGGCCGAGGCGCTGGAGACCGGACAGGAACGCCAGCACGGGGATGACCGTCGCCAGCAGCGCCATTCCGCCCATGGCGAGCCAGCCGCCGGGCGCGAAGTCGAGGCGGAACTGCCCGATCAGGAGCGCGATGGGGCCAAAACTGAGCAGCGCTCCCGTGCTGACCCAGGCGCTACTGACCAGCGGCGGCACGCCCTTTGTAACGCGCGCGCCCAGGACGATGTAGACCGAGTACCAGATACCGGAGGCAATGGCGAGCGCGACACCTAGCGGGTTGAGGTCGCCCGACGGGCTGCCCGCGATGAGCGTCGTGCCGGCCAGGGCGAGGCCAAGGGCCAGCCAGCGCCGACCGTCGGGCCGCTCGCCGTCCAGCCGCCACGCCAGCAGCGTCACCCAGGCCGGATAAGTATAGAGCAGCATCCCGACGAGAGCGGCGGGAATGAGCATCACCGCGCCCAGATAGAGGGCGGACTGACCGGCGTAGCCGACCCCGCCCATGACCAGCAGCCGCCCCACCTTGCCCCGCGCCAAGCCCCGCGCCGCCGCGCGCCCCACGCCTACCACCAGCAGCCCGAACAAGAGCGCCGCCCCGCCAAAGCGGAGCGTCAGCAGCGTCGGCAGCGTCAGCCCGGCGGCGAAGGCGAGTTTGCCAAAGATACCGAGCGTGGCGAAGCCCGCTGCCGACAGGAAGACGAGCGCTGCTCCCGACCAGTCCAGGCCGGCGCGAGGTGAATGAGGGGCAGGCATGGGCAGGGAAGATTACTTCTCCCACGGGTCCTTCTGCACGTCCTCTTCGAGGAGGCGCAGATAGCTCTCGTAGCGCTGCGGCGCAATGGCCCCGCTGTCCACGGCGGCGCGCACGGCGCAGCCCGGCTCGTGGGTGTGCGTGCAGCCGCTGAAGCGGCAGTCGGGGATCAGAGGCCGGAACTCACGGAAGCCCGCCGCAATCTCCCCTTCATCCATCTCCCACAGCCCAATCTCGCGCAGCCCCGCCGTGTCCGCGATAAAGCCCCCCTCGTCCAGGGGGAAGAGGTGGGTCGCCGTCGTCGTGTGCTTGCCCTTGCCCGTCGCCTGGCTGATGGCGTTCACGCTCTGGCCCAGACCCGGCTGGACGGCGTTCAACAGGCTCGATTTGCCCACACCCGATGGCCCGGCCAAGGCGCTAATCTTACCCACCAGCGCCGCCCGCAGCGCGTCGATACCCTGGCCGCGCTTGACGCTTGTATACAGCACCGGGTAGCCAATCTTGGTGTAGAGGTCGAACACCTCTTCCGGGACACCCGGCGCAAGCAGGTCAATCTTGTTGACGACAATCAGGGCGTCGAGGTGGTTATGCTCGGCCAGCACGAGGTAGCGGTCCAGGCCGCGCAGCCGGGGCGGGGGGTGCGCCGCCGCCATCACAATCGCCAACTGGTCCAGGTTGGCGATGATGATGTGCTCTTTGTCCTTGAAGGCCGCCTTGCGCGCCAGCTTCGAGTGGCGTTCGGCCACCTCGGTGATGACGCCCCGCCCATCCGGGCCGATCTCAAACGTCACCCGGTCGCCGACGACGACCAGCGTCTTGCTCGTCACACGCTGGTCACCACGCGCGAGTTTCAGTTTACCACGGGCCACAGACTCGATGACTTCACCGGCGGGGGTGCGGATGTAGTAGAAACCGCTCTGAGCGCGGATGACCGTTCCTTGTTGAGCGGTCTGGGGAGGGGACGCGAGAACTTCCGGAGTGGGCAAGCAGGAGCCTCCTTGAGTAGGGACCAGGGATCAGGGGTTAGGGGCCAGGGACACGTCGTGAGCCAGTTGGATACCGCGCGCGCGTAGCTCGGCCTCTAATTGGGCCGCCGAGGTGAACACGATGCTGGGGATATCGAGCGCCTCGGCGGCGACGGTGTTGCGTTCCTTGTCGTCGATGAACAGGCACTCGCCCGGCGTGCGGCCCAACTCGCGTAGCGCCAGCTCGTAGATCTCGCGGTCGGGTTTGGCCAGCCCGACGCGCGCCGAGTTTATCACTACATCGAACAGGTCATATAGGCCAAACTTGCGCCAGCGCGCCTCGTAGCTGAGCGTCGCGTTGCTGAGCAAGGCCAGTTGGTAATGGGGCCGCAAGCGCCGGGCGATGGACAGCACATCCTGGTCCACCTCCTCGTTGATGAGGAAGGCCAGCGGGCCATGGGGCGAGTCGGCCGCCTCCAGCCCACACTCTGGCAGGACGGCGCGCCAGTACTCGGCTTCCAGAATCTGGCCACGTTTGACGCGCTGCCAGCCGTCGCCGTCCCACAGGCGATGATACAGTTCGCCCTGCGCCAGCTTGAGCGCGTCTTCCGCGGCCGCGTACTCGCCCTGACGCGAGCCGCTCAGGGTCAACACCCCGTCGTAGTCGAAGATGATAGCTTTGGTCGTCATAGCCTAAACTCTACACCGATTCGCAGCCCAGAGCAAAGCAAAAGGAGGAGGGACCGAAGGAACAGAATTGGGGAGCGTAGGCCCCCAATATTTAGACAGAATTAACAGAATTGTCAGAATTTGAGAGTAGGTTCAACATCACCTATCCTCATTCATTCTGTAAATTCTGACAATCCTGTCAATATTTCTGGGTCATGCCTCTATTGGAGTCATGGGTACGGATACATACGTACCGACGCGCGCTACTTCGACCTGCCACTCGGTCTCCACCAGGTGCGGCTTGAAGCCGAGCGCCTCGTTGATGTTAAGCATGGCGCGGTTGGCCTCGGCGTTGCCGGTGCGGATGCGCTCCGCCTGCGGCCACGCGCCCAGGATGCGCTCCAGCATGTCCGCCTTGAGCCAGCGCCCCAACCCTCGTTGGCGATACGCCGGCAGGACACCGGTAAAGCCCTGGTACAAGCTCTCTGGCCGCTGCGGGTCCATGATGAGTTCCGTCAGCCCGACAACCGTCCCTGAACCCGTCTCGCGCGCCAGGAGGGTCCAGCGCCGGCGGCCCCGCGCCGCCATCATCGCCTCCCAGTCGCGCAGCCGCGCGGGCGTCCACGTCTCCGCCTCGATGTCCAGTTCCCCCTTGGGCGCGTCGTTCATGGCGCCGAACACATGCCCAATCGCCGCCAGGTCGGCTTCGGGGAACGTGTCCTCGATCAAGTCGAGATGAAAGCCTTGCGCTCGTTCCTGCGCCCCGTCAATCCAGCGCCGCAGCAGAGCGCGGTCGACCTCGGCCAGAACAAGCTGACTCTCGCGGTTTTCCAGCGCTGCTTTCGCCCCCAGGCGCTGCATGAACCGCTCGCCCGCCGGCACAATACTCTCCGTCCAGGTCTGCATCAGACGGCGGTCCTCGCGCTGCGCGGCCTCCACCATCGGCTGGAGCAACTGGCGCGCCAGCCCGTGCCGCCGCTCATCCGGCGCGACATACAGGTGGAACTTGGCCACGTGCGTGTTTTCGTCGTGGCTTAGCCAGACGTGCCCACGCGCCACCGCTCGCCCGCCGTCCAGGACCAGCCAGCGCATCATCTGGCCGTTGGACAGGACGTTGCGCCAGGTGCGCTGGAACTCGTCGAACTGCAAGGGGGCGTCCTCCGGGTTGAACTCGGCGTGGAACTGCGCCTCCAGCGCGAACGCCGCCTGCCACTCCCCTTCCGTCGCAGTGTCGGTGTTGAAGAGTTGGATCTGCATCAAGCCTCCCCTTAATCAGACCGCACACTAGACCAGATATAGACAGAATTGACAGAACCCCCATAATTATGCAATTTTGTCAATTCTGTCTAAAAATGCCTTAAGCCGCGACTGGCTCGGCCTGGGCCGCCAGGTACGCCTCGACCTTTGCCCGCTCGATCTGCCATACCGTCCACGAGCGGATGGGGCGGAAGCCCATCTCGTTGTTGATGCCCAGCATGGCGGCGTTCGACTCCGCGTTGCCTGTGCGGACGCGGGTGGCGTAGGGCCGCTCCTGCAGCACTTTCTCGATCATCGCCGCCTTGATCCAGCGCCCCAGCCCCAGATTGCGGTACTGTGGCTTGACCGCCGTCCAGCCCTGCCACACCATCTCTGGATACGTCGCGTTCCAGAACACCTCGGTGAACGCGGCCAGGTCGCCACTCCGCGTGTCACGGGCGTACACGGTCCAGCGCTCGTCGCCGCGCTCGCGCATGGCCTTCTCCATCGCCCGCAGTTGCTCCGGCGTGCGGTGCTCGTCGTCCACCGCCAGGTTGTCGCGCGGCGCGTCGTTGGTCGCGTCGTACAAGCGGGCGACCGCCTCGATGTCGGCGTCGGGGTAGGTGTTGATCCACTCCCCCACCGTGAAGCCCGCCGCGCGTTCCTGGGCGCGCTCGATCCACCGCCACATCAGCCCGTGGTCGAGGGCCGCCAGGTTGAGCTGGTTGGTGCGGCTGGTCATGCCCTCGTTAGCTCCCAGCCGCCGCAGGAACGCTCCACCCGACGGAATCACGTCGCCGGTCCCGGTGATGAGCAGCGTCCGTCCCTCGCGCTGCGCCAGGTCCACCACCTCGGCCAGCAAGCGCGTGGCGAGACCCTGACCCCGATACTCGGGCAGGACAAACAGGTGGAAGTCCATCGCGTGCGGGTTCTCGTCCGTCCGCCCCACCCACACCTGGGCGAAGCCGACGACCTCGCCGCTGTCGGTCCACGCGAACCAGCGGAACGGCTCCCACAGCGGCGCATGGTAGCGCCACTCGCGCTGCAACTGCGCCAGCGGCATGGGTGGGTCTTCCGGCCAGTACTCGCCCTGCTCGCGCACGTTGAAGGCGCGCACCGCCCGCCACTCGTGCTCGTTCTCCGTCATCGGATCAAACAACTTGATACGCATAGTGTCTCCAGAGTATAGACAGAATGAACAGAATTTACAGAATGTCTCAGACAATTATGTAAATTCTGTTCATTCTGTCTATAAAGGGTCCTTACGCCATCACAAGGGCCGCTTCACCGGCGTACGCGGCCGCCTTGTCGGTCTCGACCTGCCAGACGGCGAAGGACTTGTAGGGCTTGAAGCCCAGTTCGTAGTTAATCTTCAGCATCGGCGCGTTGGAGTCGGCGTTGCCGGTGCGCACGCGCTTCACCGTCGGGCGCTCCTCCAACACCTTCTCCAGCATGGCCGCCTTGAGCCAGCGCCCCAGCCCCAGCCCGCGATACTTGGGCACCACGCCCGTCCCCCACTGCTGGAGGATGTCCGGGCGATAGGGGTTCCAGACGGTGTCGCTGAAGCCCGCCAGTTCGCCCGATGGCACGTGGCGAATCTGCATGTGCCAGCGCTCCATCTTGCGCTTCATCATCGACTCGTCCCACTGGCGCATCTCTTCAGGCTTGTACTGCTCATCCTCGACATCCAGGTCGCCCCGCGGCGCATCGTTCATCACCTTGAACAGGTGAGCGATCTCTTCCAGGCTGTCTTCGGGGTACGGACCGACGATGAGTTCCAGGCGGAAGTCGCTTGCCCGCTCCTCGGCGCGCTCGACCCAACGGCGCAGCATGGCGCGGTCCACGTCGGCCAGCTCCAACTGGTTCGTGTGCGTCTCCAGGCCCGCCCGCGCGCCCATGCCCTGCATGAACGCCACGCCCGATACCGAGTCGTCGTCCACCCAGCTTTGCAGCAGGCGGCGGTTGCGGCGCTGCGCCTCGGCGACGACGAGCGCCAGCAGGCGGCGGCCGATGCCCTGGCGGCGATACGCGGGGAGGACGTTGACGGCAAACTCGCCGAGATGCTGATTCTCGTCGACGCGCCACGTCTCGATCTCACCGACGGCGACAATCGCGGTCCCGTCGTCGCTCCAGACCGTCCAGTACTGCGAGTCGATCAGGTCGGGCTTGTTGTGCAGCCAGCCCAGCGTCATCTCAATGGGGGCCGGCTGGTCCTCCGGCCAGAACTCATGGTGGAGGCGCTCGTTGAACGCGTGAAAAGCGCGCAACTCGGCGTCGCTCGCGGTCAGGGGAGTGAAATCGCGCAGGTTCATACTATTCTCCTTACAGCGCTAGGGCCAGCTCAGGCTGCATCTCGGCTACCAACAGCGGTTCCAGCTTGTCCAACTCAATCTGCCACATGTGCCACGTCTTCTCGGGCTTAAAGCCCAGTTCGTAGTTGATCTTCAGCATCGGCCCGTTCGAAGTCGCGTTGCCGGTGCGGATGCGCCTGACCTCCGGCCGCTCGCGCAGTATCTTGTCGAGCATCGTAGCCTTGAGCCAGCGGCCCAGACCCCGGTTGCGATACGGGCGCATGACCCCGGTGCCGCACTGGCGAATCGTGTCCGGCTCGAACACGCTCCACCGCACCTGGCTGTAGCCCGCGATGGCGCCCGTCGCCGTCTCGCGCGCGTAGACCGTCCACTGCTCAATCTTGCGCGCCCGGTTGACGTTGTCCCACTCGCGCACCTGCGCCGGCGTCAGGCGCTCGTCCTCCAGGTCGAGGTCGCCGCGCGGCTCGTCGTTCATGGCCCCTTCCACAAGTTGGACCATGTCGGGCAAAGCCTCGTCGGGCAGCGCGCCAAGCCACCAGCCGAGGCTGAAGTCGGCGGCCCGCTCGCGGCCCTGCGCCTGCCAGCGGTCGACCAGATTGCGGTCCACCCCCGCGAGGTCCAGGCGGTTCGAATGCGCATCGAGGCCATGCGTCGCGCCCCAGCGGACCGCGAACGCCTCGCCGGCCGGCACGTCGTCATCCGTCTCAGCCATCAGCATGGCGCGGCCCTCGGCCCGCGCGGCGCTGGCGACGAGCTTGAGCAGGTCGCGCCCTAACCCCCGCCGACGGTACTCCGGAACCACACGGACGCCGGTCCAGGCGAGGTGCTGGTTGCTCTCCCCGGCTTCGATCCAGCACTCACCGCTGGCGACAATGGTCCCGTCCTCGGTCCGCGCCAGCCACATGTGCAGCGTGGTCGTGGGCATGAGGACGGTATAGTCAAGGCGCGTCTTCTCGACCGGGCGGGGCAAATCCTCCGGCCACTCCTCGGCGCGCAGCTGGTTCTGAAACTCGTTCAACGCCTGCCAATCGATCTCCCGCGCCATCCTCGGATTGAACACTTCAATACGCATCACTACCATCCTCTCCTGGCTCTTCGCCATCCGCCTGCTGCCTGCCGCCTGCCGCCTGCTGCCTGCCGCCTGCTGCCTGCCGCTTTCCGCCTTCATCCTTCATCCTTTACCCGTTCCGCTTCAGCTTCCCGGTCCGCTTCGCATACCGCTCGCCCCAGTTGAAGACCATCACCCCCACCGGGATCGTTACCAGCCCGATGACAATGAGCAACCCTGTCGTCGGCAGCAGGCTGGCGATGGGCGCGCCGTCCAGCAGCGCCGCCCGGATGCCCTCCAGGGCGTAGGTGGCGGGCGAGATAGCCGACACCTTCTGCAGCCAGCCCGGCAGCACGCTGACCGGGTAGTAAATGCCCGACGCCAGGAGGAACAAGGCCTGGGCGAAGTTGGTCATCTGCGCGCCGCGCTCCGGGTAGAGCATGGGC
>CAZLBQ010000043.1:0-20040 GCA_964557745.1 uncultured Anaerolineales bacterium | reverse complement strand
AGGGCGCGTGCGAGGTGCACCTGGCGACCGGCTTCCAGACCACCATCTTCAACCACCCGGCGGTCCCCGCCGACCTGCGCCAGCGCCAGCGCGACTACATCTTCGCCAACCTCCAGAGTGAGCGCGGCGCGAAGGACAGCGACGAGCAGTTCATCTACAAGGCGGGCAAGAAGACGTGGGGCGCGATGAAGGGCGATTGGTGGAACCAGCCGCGCTCCGTCCTCGACCCCATCATGCAGTCCCTGGAGGACCAGTTCGGCTTCCTGTTCGAGCAGTTGAACGTCGTCAACACCCAGGACCTGGTCGCCAAGCTGGTCAAGGTCGTGCCGTCGCACAAGACAGTCCCGGCCGCCGACGCCGAGTTGGAAGCCGTCGTCGAGACCGCAACCGACCTGGCCGACTAATCCTCGTCGTACTGAGTACTGAGTGCCGAGTCGTGAGTACTGAGTTGTGAGTGCTGAGTGCTGAGTCAATTCTACTTGGCACTCAGCACTCAGTACTTAGCACTATCTACTCAGCACTCGGTACTCAGCACTCAGCACTTACGACTCAGGACTCAGCACTGTCCCATGCTGAATCGTCCCCGCCTCAAGCGCCTCGCGGCGCGGCTCGTGCCCCTCATGCCGCGCTGGCTCTACGACTGGCTCATCGCGCTGACCCAGGCTCACTTCCTGGTCGGCGTCACGGCCTATGTCTTCAACCCGGCCGGCCAGATTCTCCTCCTCCACCACGTCTTCCGCCACCGCTACGCCTGGGGGCCACCGGGCGGCTGGCTCAAGCGCGGCGAAGACCCCATCGCGGCCGTCATTCGCGAGTTGCGCGAGGAAACGGGCCTGGACATCCGCGTCCACTGCCCGTTGTACGTCCAGGAGAAGGACGGCCACCTGGAAATCATCTACTTCGCCACCACCGAGGGCGAGCCAACCCGCCTCAGCGGCGAGATCCTGGAAGCCCGCTTCTACGACCCACGCGCCATCCCCCACCCCCTCCGCTTGTACCACGCGAAGACCATCCCCTGGGCGATTGCCGAGTTCGAACGCCGCCCGGAGTTTAGACAGAATTTACAGAATGGGCAGAATTAGACCATTCCTGAGGCGCAGCGCAAGCTCTACGCGGTCAACCGCCGCACGGCCCTCGACATCCCAGGGCATGATGGGGACTTCCCGCCCTTCCAGGAGTTCCAGAAGATCGTGTTCCAATCAGCGTGGTTTCGTCCAGAAGGGCAGCTTGTCGTCGCGGACGGGGATGAGTGGGTGGGGCTGGCGGCGGTGGGCTACTTTGGGGACAGCAATTCGGCCTGCAACATGACGACGGGCATCGACCGCGCCTATCGCGGGCGCGGGCTGGCGCTGGCCCTCAAGCTGCTGGCGATCCGCGTCGCTCAGGACGGGGGCGCGGCCACCCTGCGCACCAACAACGACTCCGAGAACGCGCCCATCCTCGCCATCAACCGCAAGCTAGGCTACCAGCCCGAGCCGGGCTACTACAAGCTGGTCAGACAAGCGCCCCAGTAACACGCAGCCGAGAGTCGGCGCAGGCCGACGCCCGGCCGCAGGCCCCCAGCCGCGACTTCCAGTCGCAGTCGCGCTGCATGTTCCATGTTGGCATCAGGTTAGATATCGCCCGCCGCTTGATCCTGGTCAACGCGCATCTCGAGGGCGTACGCCAGCGCCTCGTCGCTCGTCATGGCGCGGCCTTCGCCCTGTACCGTGTTCGCCCGCTCCTCCCCCACCGCCTGGCGCGCCCCCGCCACAATCCATCGGTATTCCGCCGCGTCAGCCGACTGCAAGGGGTGGCCTGCCACGGCGAGAACCGTGTCGGCCGCCCCCAGCAAGCGCAGGCAGCGCTCCGGCTGCCCGTCGGCCAGACTCACGCCCGCCATCCCCACCAGCCCCTCGGCGAGACTGTACGTGCCGCGGACCTCCCGGCTGACGTCGAGGGCCTCCCGCAACAGGACCTCGGCGCGCCGCGCGTCGCGCTCGTGGAGCGCGACAAAGCCGAGGTTCGCCAGCAACAGGGCCAGCGTCCAGCGGTGGCCGAAGTGCCGGGCCAGCCCCAGGCTTTCCTCGTAATAGGCGCGAGCGCGGCGGTCATCCCCCTGCAGGCGGGCCGTTTCCCCCAGCGCGCAGAGCACATCCACCAACGCCGCGTCAGCCTCCCATTCGCGGAGCAGCGTGACGCTCTCCTCGAGCAGGGCTTGCGCGCGGGGGTAGTCTCCTTGCTCCATCGCTTGCGCCCCCAGGTTGCTCAGGGAGATGGCCTCGCCGCGGCGGTCGCCGACGGCTCGGTACAGCGCCAGGGCCTCGGCATGCTGCGCCGTAGCCGCCGTGGGATGGCCCAGGTGACACTCCAGTGTGCCGGCGACACTCGCGGCCTTAGCTCTCACGGGCGGCGGCACGGCAGCCGCGTCGCCAGAGAAGCGTTCCAGCCAGGCGTGTCCCTCACGCAGGTGACCGCACCATGTCCAGAACCAGCCCAGCGCTGCGGCCAATTGCAGGCCCAAGGCCCGGTCGCCGCGCTCGGCGGCCCACGTCAAGGCGGCCCGCAGGTTGTCGTGCTCAGCTTCAAGGCGCTCGAACCACACGCCCTCCTCTAGCCCCATCAGATAGCCTTCGGCCGTCTCGGCCAGCCCCACGCAGAAACGGGCGTGGGCGGCGGCCACGCCGTCGGCGTCGGCGCTCTCGCGCAGCCGCTCGACGGCAAACTCGTGGATCGTCTCCAGCATCGCCAGGCGCGGCTCGCCGCCCAGGCCCTCCCCCTGCTGCACCAGGCTCTTGTCCACCAGCGAGGCCACGCCCTCGACGACATCGACGGCCAGGTCCCCGTCGGCGTTGCAGACCGCCTCGGCGGCTTCCAGGGTGAAGCCGCCGACAAACCCACCCAGGCGGCGAAATAGCGTCTGCTCGGCCTCGTCCAGCAGGTCATAGCTCCACGCGATGGCGCTGCGCAGCGTCTGCTGGCGGGCCGGCACGTCGCGCGGCCCCGTCGACAGCGTCTTGAGGCGGCTGCCCAGCCGCGCCAGCAGGGCCTGGGGCGAGAAGAGCTTGACCCGCGCCGCCGCCAGCTCGATGGCCAGCGGCAGCCCGTCCAGGTGGTGGCAGATCTCGGCCACCGCCGGCGCGTTGGCGTTGGTGACGGCAAAGTCGGGCTTGACGTTGACGGCGCGCTGGATGAACAGCTCGACCGCCGCGTAGTGGGTCAGCTTCTCCGGCGTCGGGAGATGCTTCATATCGGGCAGGGCGAGGGGCGGCACGGGGCACTCCTGCTCGCCCCGCAGGTGGAGCGCCGAGCGGCTGGTGACGAGGACTCTCAGCCCTGCCGCCGCAGCCAGCAGCGTGGCGACAACGGGCGCGGCGGCCACGACCTGCTCGAAGTTGTCCAGCACGAGCAGCATGTGTTTCTCGCGCAGGGCGTCGATGAGGGTGTCCACGAGGGGGCGGCCTCCCGTCTCGCGCACGCCCAGCGTCGTGGCGATGGTCGAGGCCACCAGCGCGGGGTCGCGGAGCGGGGCCAGGTCGACAAAGTACGCGCCGTCGGAGAACTCGTCCAGGTGGTCGGCGGCGACCTGGAGGGCCAGCCGCGTCTTGCCGCTGCCCCCCACGCCGGTAAGGGTCATGAGCCGCATGTCGGGCCGGGCGAGCCAGCGCGCCAGTTGCGCCAGTTCGGCCTCGCGGTTCAGCAGGAGGGTGGGTTGGGTGGGCAGGTTGTTGGCGTGAGCGTCGAGGGTCTTGAGTAGCGGGAAGGTGGACGGGAGGTCGAGGGCATCGACCTGGAAGAGGCGCTCCGGGCGAATGAGGTCCTTGAGGCGGCACTCGCCCATGTCGCGCAGGCCGACGCCGGGCGGCAAGGCGTCGCGCACCAGTTCATACGTCACCTGGGAGAGGAGAACCTGTCCGCCGTGGCCCGCCGAGAGGATGCGCGCCACGCGGTTGAGGGTTGGCCCGAAGTAGTCGCCGTCGCGCTCGACCGCCGACCCCGTGTGGAGGGCCATGCGGACGCGCAAAGGCAAGGATGAATTAGGAAGGATGCAGGATGCAGGATCGGATGTGGCGCTCTGCTCTTCATCCTTCCTAATTCGTAATTCATCCTTCCACGCTAGCGCGCGTTGCGCGGCCAGCGCGGCAGCCAGGGCGTCGGGCGCGGTGGCGAAGGCGGCGCAGAAGGCGTCGCCGACGGTCTTGAAGACGAAGCCGCCGTGGGCGGCGATGGTCTCGTGCAGCAGGGCGTCGTGACGGGCGAGGGCGGTCGCCATCGCGGTCTGGTCTTGTTGCCAGAGCCGGGTGCTACCCTCGATGTCGGTGAAGAGGAAGGTGACGGTCCCGGTGGGGCGCTCGGACACACGAACCTCCGCCTGGACGCAAGGAGGGCGAGTGACACAGGGACGCCCCAATCATAGGCTGTTTGTCAGGAATGTCAACTAAACGATATGTCACGCACGACGGCCGAAGCTGGGTAGCTCGACGCGGCGCTCGGTGCCGTTGCGGATGCGGGCGATGTTGGGCCGCAGGGCGATGATGACCAGGACCAGTTGGGCGACGCCGTAGACGCAATAGGCCCACGGCACCCAACCCAGGTAGGCCAGCCCAAACAGGGCCAGCATGGCCGTCGTGCAGCCGGTGAGGGTGGCGACGGACGCCATACGCACCGTCACGAACGCCAGCGCGCCGAGCAGGAACGCGAGCAGCGCGGCCGGGAAGCTCAGGGCAACCATGATGCCGATGTTGGACGCGCCACCGGCCCCGCCTCGGAAGTGGATCCACACCGACCAGATGACACCCACCATTGCGCCGATGCCGGCGCACGCCGCGGCGAGGGGAATATCGGGAAAAATCCAGCGGGCGAGCATGACGGGGATGAAGCCCTTGAGGCCGTCGCCCACGCCGACGGTAATGAACGCCTTCATGCCCGCCGCGCGCAGGGCGTTGGTGCCCCCCGTCCGCCCGCTGCCGACGGTGCGAATATCGACCCCTTTCAAGCGACGCACGACGAGCAGGCCCACCGGAATCGACCCAAACAAGTATCCCACGATGAGGGATAGCCCAACGGCTGAGATCACCATACGCGCTCCCTGGCGCTCCTTCCACTGTCCATTGACTGCTATATGATAACACCGAATCACGCTCGGCGCTACGTCGCCGCGTGTCTTCCTTCACGCGTCATTCTTGCCAATCTCGCCGCGTCCCCTATAATCCCCCTATGCTCAAACGCGTCTGGCGGCGGTTGGTTCAAGCCCTGTTCCACCTCCTCTATACCTTGTTTGCGCCCTGGTACGACCTCGTGGCCTGGGCAGTTTCGAAAGGGGACTGGCGGGCGTGGGGGCGGACCGCGTTGGAACACACCTTGCCCGGACGAAGCCTGGAATTGGGCGTTGGGCCGGGCCACCTGCTGCCGCACCTGGCGCGCCAGACGGGCTGCGCCGTCGGCGTCGAGCGCTCGCCGGCCATGCTGCGGCTGGCCGCTCGCCGCTGTGGGACGGCGGCCCTTGTCGGCGGCACAGCGCTGGCCCTCCCGTTTGGGGACGGCGTGTTCGGGACGGTCGTCAGCACGTTTCCCGCGCCCTACATCGTCGCCCCGGCCACGCTGGACGAAGTGCGGCGCGTGCTGAGGCCGGCGGGGCGGCTGGTGGTCGTAGACGCGGCTGAGTTGACCGACCGGGATCCGTACACGGCCCTTATCAACCTGGCCTACGCCCTGACGTCGCGTCCGTTGGCGGCCTCGCCGCTGCCGGCGCGGCTCACGGCGCGGGGCTTCGCGCTCACCCGCCACAGCCACGCCACCCGCCACGGGCGCGTCTCGGTCCTCGTCGCCGACAAACTCGTGGCCGAGACCAACAAGTAATTCTGTTCATTCTGTCCATGTCTGGTGATTGACTTCAAGGAGCAGCCCATGAACCGCTCACGAGCCATCTACGAGCAGGCCGCGCGCTATATTCCCGGCGGCGTCAGCAGCAGCAACCGCCTGGTCGAACCCAACCTCGTCTTCACCCGCGCCGAGGGGGCGTACATCTACGACGCCGACGGCAAGCGCTACATCGACTACCACGCCGGCTTCGGCCCGCCCATCCTCGGCCACCGCTACCCCGACGTCAACGAGCGCATCATCGACACGTTGGGCCGCGTCGACCTGGTGGGCATCGGCGCGACGGAGCTAGAGGCGCAACTGGCGGCCAAGGTCTGCCAGCACATCCCGTCGGCCGAGCGCGTCATGTTCTGCAACTCCGGCTCAGAGGCGACGTACTCGGCGCTGCGTCTGGCGCGCGCCGTCACCGGCCGCCGCAAGATCATCAAGTTCCAGGGCTGCTACCACGGCTGGCACGACGCCATCGCCCTCAACGTCATCAGCCCGCCCGACAAGATTGGGCACAAGGACCCTCTGTCCAAGGGCATGACCCCCGAAGTGGTGGATGACACCATTGTCCTGCCCTTCAACGGCGACCAGGAGGTGCGGGCGACGGTCGCCGAGCACGGCCAGGACATCGCCGCCATCATCCTCGAACCCATCCCCCACAACATCGGCTGCGTCCTGCCCTGCCCCGGCTTCCTGGAGACGCTGCGCGAAGTCACCCAGCAGGCCGGCATCGTCCTCATCTTTGACGAGGTCATCACCGGCTTCCGCCACGGCCTGGGCGGCTTCCAGGGCGTGTCCGGCGTCACGCCCGACCTGACGACGCTTGGCAAGGCCATCGCCAACGGCTTCCCGCTGGCGGCCCTGGCCGGCCGCGCCGACCTGATGGACCACGCGCGGCCCGGCGGTGACGTCCTGTTCTCCGGTACGTACAACGCCCACCCTGTCGGCGTCGCGGCGGCCCTCGCGACCATCGAGGTCCTGGAGCGCCCTGACACCTACCAGCGCATCTTCGGCCTGGGCGACCAGTTGCGGGCGGGGCTGACCGAGATTGTGCAGCGGCACGGCATCGAGGCGACGGTGGCCGGCTTTGGCTCGGTGTTCCTGACCTACTTCATGCGGCCGCCCATCGAGAACTACACCGACCTGCTGCGCAACGACGCCGCCACGTTCGTCGCCTACCGCCGCAAGATGATCGAGCGCGGCGTGTACAAGCTGCCCGTCAACCTCAAGCGCAACCACGTCAGCCTGTCCCACTCCCAGGCCGACATTGACCAGACGTTGGAGACGGCCGACGCCGTGCTGGGCGAGATGGCGCGCGACGGGGCCATCCAGACGGCGCGGGGGTAGAAAACGAGGCGAGGCGTGACCCTGTTTGACGACGCGAAGATGTACGCCCGGTTCGCCGCCGGGCTGCGCGACTTCCTGACCCATCCCATCACGCTGGCCGAGGCGCGGGCGATGGTCGCGCGTCGGCTGGCCGAGCGCGAGACGGCGTTCCTGCGCCTGGTGGAGCGCGGCATCTTCGGCTACGAGGGCAGCCCCTACCGGCCCCTGTTCCGCCTGGCCCAGTGCGAGTACGGCGACGTCGAGGCGATGGTCCGCCAGCGCGGGCTGGAGGCCACACTGGACGCGCTGCGCCAGGCGGGCGTCTACTTCACGTTTGAGGAGTACAAGGGGCGGGCGAAGGTCGTTCGCAACGGTCAGGAGATCCCCATTGACGTCCGCGCCTTTGACAACCCGTACCTGACGCGCTCGTACCAGACCCAGACGGGCGGGACGACCGGGGCGGGGACGCGGGTGTACATCGATCTCGAGACGCTGGCCGCCCGCGCGCCGCTCCACCTCCTTGTCCACGCTGCGCACGGCGTTGCCCACGCGCCGACGGCCATCTGGCGCGGTGTCCTCCCCGACCACACCGGTTTCCTGTTCCTGCTCCTCGGCGCTCGGATCGGGAATCCGATTCAGCGCTGGTTCACCCCCCTGACCGCCGACAACGTGCAGCCCGAACTCAAGCACCGCCTGGCCAGCCAGGGCATCCTGCGCATCAGTCGCCTGTCGGGTGTGCCTTTCCCGCGCCCGGAGCGGGTGACGGTGGACCAGGCCATCGTCATCGCGCGCTGGCTGGCCGAGACGCGGGACCGGCAGGGCCAGGCGATGCTCAACACGGGCGTCAGCATGGCGGTGCGCGTGGGCGCGGCGGCCCACGCCGCGGGCCTGGACCTGAGCGGCGTGACGCTGTGGGGCGGGACGGAGCCGCCCACCCCCGCCAAGGCCCGCGTCATCACCGAGACCGGCGCGCGCTTCCTGCCGTCCTACGCCGCCGTCGACCTGGGCCAGATTGGCCTGGGCTGCGCCCATCCCGCCGATGAGAACGACGTCCACTTCGTGCGCGACAGCCTGGCGCTCATCCAGGCGCCGCGCCGCGTGCCCGGCGCCGATATCGAGGTCAACGCCTTCTACTTCACATCGCTCCTGCCCGCCGCGTCGAAGCTCATGCTTAACGTGCAGAGCGACGACTACGGCGTGATTGAGCGCCGCGCCTGCGGCTGCCTGCTCGACGCGGTCGGGTACACCGAGCACCTGCGCCACATCCGCAGCTTCAGCAAGCTCACGGGCGAGGGGGTGACGCTGGTCGGCAGCGAGATGCTGCGCGTCCTGGAAGAGGTACTGCCCACCCGCTTCGGCGGCACGCCCCTCGACTACCAGTTGATGGAGGAGGAGGACGGGCAGGGCTTCACCCGCCTCGTCCTCATCGTCAGCCCTCGCGTGGCGCTCCAGGACGAGGGTGAGGTGGTGCGCGTTGTCCTGGACGCCCTGGCGCAGAGCAGCACAGCGGCCAACCTGGCCCAGGCGCTGTGGCGGCAGGCGAACACCCTCCAGGTGCGGCGGCAGGAGCCGGTGTGGACGGCGCGCGGCAAGCTCAACCCGCTCCACCTGGCGTCACGCAGCGCGCCAGCGAGAGACTCCCGATGAAGAACCGCAACGTCGCCCTGATTGTCACCCTCGGTGCGCTAACCGCCTTTGGGCCATTCTCCATTGACACCTACCTGCCCGCCCTACCCGACGTCGCCCGCGACCTGGCCGCGCCCATTGCCACCATCGAGTTGTCGGTCTCGTCGTTCTTCCTGGGCATGGCCCTAGGCCAACTGTTCGTCGGTCCCATCTCGGACCGCTTCGGCCGCAAGCCGCCCCTGCTCGTCGGCGTCGCCCTGTACCTGGTGGCGACGGTCGTGTGCATGGTCGCGCCCGGCGCGCCCACCCTCATCGCCTTTCGCTTCGTCCAAGCCCTGGGCGGCGCTGCAGGTGGCGTCATCGCCCGCGCCATCGTGCGCGACGTGTTCCCCGCCCACGAGACGGCGCGCATCTTCTCGCTGCTGACGCTGGTGATGGGCGTCGCGCCCATCCTCGCGCCCAGCGTGGGCGGCATCCTGCTGGCGGCCTTTGGCTGGCGCGCCATCTTCGCCTTCCTGACGCTGTTTGGCGCGCTGGCGCTGCTCTCGACCTTCAGCCTACCGGAGACGCGGGGCGTCGACGCCACGGTGTCGCTGCGGCCCCTGCCGCTGCTGCGCAACTACTTCACCATTTTCAAGCAGCCTGACTTCCTGCGCTTCTCGCTGGTGGGCAGCGTGGCGTCGGCCGGCATGTTTGCCTACATCGCCGGCTCGTCGTTCGTGTACATCGAGTACTTCCGCGTCTCGCCGACGGTGTACGCCTGGATTTTCGGCGCGAATGCCCTGGGCTTTGTCTCGGCCAGCCAGATCAACCGCGCCTGGCTGAGCCGCCGGGGCTCGGCCGAGATTCTGCTACGCGTCAGCCCGGTGCAGGCGGCGGCGGGCGTCTGCCTGTGCGCCGCCGCCCTGCTGGGCTGGGGCGGCCTGCCCGGTCTGCTGATCTTCAACTTCCTGTTCGTCGCCACCATCGGTTTCATCCTGCCCAACACCACGGCGCTGGCCCTGCTGCCGTTCAAGCGTGGCGCGGGGGCCGCCTCAGCGCTGCTCGGCTCGGTCCAGTCGGTCATCGCCACCCTCGCCGCCGCCGCCGTCAGCGCCCTACACAACGGGACGCCGGTCCCTATGACCGGCGTGATGATGACGTGTGGCCTCGTTGCCTTCGCCTTACTACAGACGGCCCGCCGCGCCGCCCCCGCCCGGCTCGAAGTCGACTTGTAGCGCCTTTTATAGCCTCTTTTGTAGCGCCGACTTCAGTCGGCTCTTCTGTAGCCCCGGCTTCAGTCAGCATCCGGCGCGCCTCCCATACCGCGCCAACGGCGAACAGCACGCCCCACGCCACGGCCGCCAGGCCGTCGGCCTGACCCAGGCTGCCGGGGAGGTCCGGCCACACCAGTGACGCCGCCCCGACCGTCGTCGCGGCCACGCCGACGCACCACGCCGTCACCCGCCAACCGTCCGGCTTCACCGCCGCCAGTAGAGCCGCCGCCACGAGCGCCAGCGCCAGCGCCGCCATCTCGGCGAAGCGGTCCCCGCCCGCGCAGCGCCCCAGGAAACACGACTGCCCCGCCTGGCGCGCCTGCGCCAGCATCGCGGCAGCGTACGGGAGAGCCCGGAGCGCGGCCAGCAGCGCGAGCGCCGCCAGGAGCAGGCTGGGGTGGCGGTCGACGCGGAAGAATCGGCGGCGCGCCGGGTGGAGCGCGGCCAGCAGCGCAGTCGCCGCCAGGAAGAGGACGGCCCCGCTGAGCGGCTCGATGCGCCTTCCGATCAGCCCGGCGACGCCCAGGGCGAGCAGGCCGAGCGCCGCCTGCTGCAGACCGGCGATGTGGCGCTCAGGCGCTCGCAGCTGCACCGCCAGGCCCGTGGCGATGAGCACCCCGCCCAGCGCGAAGAAGCTGAGGTCCAGGACAGGGTTGGTGTCCGCGTTCTGCCGCGCGACCCACAACCCGATGGTGAGGGCGGTGACCCCGACAAACGTGACCCCCAGGAGCAGCGCCAGCAGCGCCGCCCCGACGTAAAACGCGCGGCGGCGTGCCGCCCCCCACCCCGCCGGCTCAACCCCGGCTGCCATCAACCCTCTCCCATCCAGCCCGCCCGTTGACACTCACCGCCACGCCGCCCTGCGCCTCGCCCAGCCCATAGCCGCTCTCGATGAGTTCCACCAAGCGGCGGGTGAAGCGGGCCGCAGGCCCCCCATCGATGACGTCGTGGTCGAACACCACCGTCAGGTTGAGCATCTCGCGCGCCTCGACACGGCCCGCCACGAGGACCGGCTTGGCGGCAATTCCTCCCACCACGAGGCCGAGCGAGGCGCCTGTCGGGGTTAGCCCCCAGCCGCTGTAGCCTGCGCCAAACATGCCGATCGAGGTAATATCAACCGTGCCAGCCATCGACACGGGAATTGTCGGATCGCGGCGCATGACCAGACCGAGGACAGCTTTCACCACCCAGGAGAGTGGCCACGGTAGCAGCATGGCCGAACGGAACCAGTCGGGCATCCCCCGGCCCGGCGGCACGGGTTCGGACTGCACCGCCCGGATTTCATCGTGAATCTCCCGGTATGTCTTGTGGTTTGCGCCTCGGATCACATACCCCATCAAGGCGGCCTGGTCCCCTACCTTCCGTTCGACCATCACCCCCACGTCCACGTCGTCAAACACGATGAGTTGCTTACGGCCTTTCAGGTAGGCCTGCACCACCTTGTTCTCATCGACCGCCCGCGCCAGGCAGCACGCCAGGAAGCCGGTGAAGGACAGTGTCTCGCCGGTGTGGGCTTTGTGCTCCGCGATAAACTGCCTGGCGACGGTCACGTCCACTTCCAGCAGGCCGTATATGCAATGCGGTCGCCACGACAGGTCCATCGTGTTCACCCACGCGCGCCGCGCCGGGGTGAGGTCAACGACGTGATAGGGTCTACTTTTCTCGTTCATGAGAGGGCCTCCTTCGCCGTTCGTTCACCTGGCTTGTCGACTGGGGCTTGCGCCTCCTCCCCGCCGCAGCGTATCCACTCGACAGCCAGCTTCAACACATTCAACAACGGCTCGATAGTCAGGGCTTCAGGCCCATCCGACGCCTGGTGATAGAAGGCCACCAACTGGTCAGGCATCTTGAAGGGCATAAGCGTCGTCGCTTTGAGACCGGCCTGGCTGAAGGACGCCGCGTCGGTCCCAACGCCGCTGGACGCGGGCTTCACCGTGTACGGGACGCCGGCCCGCTCCGCCGCGGCCACCACGCTGTTCACCATCGTCGGCGAGTTCTTCACGACGCCGTTGACATCCGACGTGAGGATGGCAATCTCTGGATAGGCGACCATCTCGATGTTGAGCAGCCGCGCGTCCAGCCGCCGCAGCTCCGCCAGGTGGCGCGCCACGTAATGGCGCGAGCCGCGCAGGCGCGCTTCCTCGCTGCCAAAGGTGATGAACCGGATTTCCGTGTCGGCGGGGAGGGTGGCAGGGTTGCTCACCAGGAAACGGCACATCGCCACCGCGAGCGCGCACGCCGAGAGATTATCCACCGCGCCCGGCACGTTGCCGCCGTTCTTCCTCCCCCGGCTAAAGAACAGCGCGTAGATGATGGACGGCGCGATGAGAAAGGCCAGCCAGACCGGCCCGAGCGTGCCGAGCTGAACAAGCGCGGCGTTATCCAGTAGCAAGCCCGTCACCTGGAGGAGGCTCATCCCCACCATGACGACGAGGCCGATGGCCCAGACCGCCGCGGCGACGAAGAAGCCACGACCGAGTACATGCAGCCAGGTCATCTCCAGGGCGCTGTCGTGGTGGCCGCTCACGATGAGCAGCCGCTTGACATCCTTCGCGCCCGGCGTGCGCAGCGTGCCAATCACGTTGACCGACTGCTTCTTCCGGAACAACGGGTCAATCAACTCGGACGACAGGACGAACTCAAAGACAACCACCAGCACCGCGACGACGGACACCGCCAGGGCCGCCGTGGCGGTGTCCCAGGGCGAGACCCCCTCGAACCGCCCCATCGAGATGTTCAACAGCGCGGCTACGAGCGTCAAGACGCCGCTGACGGGCAGCGAACCCAGGAAGGCATCGGGCGCCAGGGTGAAGCCCTCAATGGCGACATTGGCGGTGCCCAGGTGCGCTTCCAATTCCTTGCGGATAATGGCGGCCCGCGCCCGTTCTTGGGGACTACCTGGCAGACCAGGCCCGACCTCTGCGCAAATCGTCTTGACGAGGTCGAGCGCGTAGCGAGCATCAGCGTCCGTGATCACGCCTGGCATTGGCCCTCCCCCCCTCGGTCCTGCCCAGCGTCCGCAGGATCCAGGCGGTGCGGAGGACGGCCCACCCCGCTGCAAAGCCGCCGCACAGGCTGGCGGTCCAGAAGACGTCGGGGTTGTACAGCCGCAGGTAGCGGTCCAGCCGCGCGGCGCGCAGCAACGCCGGCGTCGCCGCGAGCGCCAGGTTCGGGACCAGCGGCAGCAGGACGTGGCGCGCCACGCCTCGCCCGTCGCTGGGCCGCGCCGCTGGATCGCGCTGCCAGGCGCGGATCCGACGCACCGTGGCCCCGACGCCGATGGCCTGGACCAGCGGGATGAGTGGCAGGGCGCGCATCGCCCACGGGATGAAGCCCAACTGGATCGGCGGCGGCTGCTGCCCGGCGAGCAGCGCTGCCACGCCCGCCCCCACCTCCGGCAGGACGAACGGCAGCCCGTAGTGGTCGGCGTTGACGAGCAGGACGACCCCTTTCCTCTGCTGGGGCAGGAGCGCCATGTAGGACGAGAAGTCGGCGACGTTGCCGCCGTGCCAGACGACCTCTGTCTCCCCGATGCGCTCGACGAACCACCCCATGCCGTACTCACCGACTGAGCGGTTCATGACCTGCATGTCCGCCGCGCCGCGATGCAGGGCCTCGATACCGGCCGCGGAGAGGATTTGTGTCTCGCCGTAGCGGCCCCCGTTGAGATGGGCGATCAACCAGTGCGCCATATCCTCGGCGCAGGAGATGAGCAGACCCGCCGCCAGCGAGCCACGCGGCAGGGGGATGTGGGGCGCGGCGACCGGGCTGGCGAACCAGTAGCGGTGACCGATCGCCAGGCCGTGCTCCCTGGCCGCCGCCTGGGACGTATAGCTGTGGCGCATGTCGAGCGGGGCGAAGATGTGGCGCTCGATGTACTCGGCGTAGGGTTCGCCGCTCGCCGCCTCGATAATCAACCCCAGCAGGTTGTAGTTCAGGTTACTGTACTCCCACGCCGCGCCGACCGGGCGGCTCAGCTTGAGCGACACCAGGGCGCGGGCCTGCCGCTCCGCCGCGTCTGGGCGATTGTCGAAATCCGCCAGGCCAGCCATCCCGGCCAGCATGGAGAACCCGCTCGTCTGGTTGAGCAGGTGGCGGACCGTCATCTGGGCCGACGCCTGGGGGTCCGCGACGCGGAACCAGGGCAGGTAGCGCTGCACCGGAGCGTCCAGCTCGACCTTGCCCGCCTCGACAAGCTGCATCACCGCCAGCGCCGTGAACGACTTGGTCGTGGAGCCGAGGACAAAGGGCGTCTCGGGCGAGGGCGGACCCCCACCGGGCCAGGCCCGGCCAAAGCCGCGCCGGTACACGATCCGCTCGCCCTCGACGACGGCGAGCGCGACGCCGGGAATATTCAGCCGCCGCATCTGCTGTTCGACGTACGCGTCGATGGCGGCATAGGCAGCGCCGTCGGACACCGCCTCGCAACCAGGTTTGAGTGGCCGAAGGGGCAGTACCTCATCGGGTGCGTAGTACATCTTGAGATTGTTCATCGGACACCGCCTTTCTTGCCTACAAGGCGTTGTGCGGGCCGACCGCATGTGTCGAGTTACCGACCACTCACTTCCCGGCGTCCATCGGAGCCTGGGTCCCCCGCGCGCGTCAGTCGATAGAGCGCCCAGCCAACTCCGGCGAACCATACCAGGAGGAGCAGGCCGTACACGGCATATAGATTGGGCAGCACAAACCGCAGCGTCTCGCTCAGAACGCCCACGACGCCCCCGGCCACGCCGAGGTAGGCGACGCTCTTCGGGAAGACGCCCTTCACCATCGTGAGTGAGATGATGAGCATGCCCACGGTCGTCAACACCCCGACCAGCGTCGGCGTGTTATTCTGAGCAATCATAGCCTCGGCGGCACTCGCCAGCGCCACCCGTTGCGCCTCACCCGTCGCCGCCATGTACTGATCGCTGAGATAGACCAGCGCCGGTGCGCCGCGGCTGGTGGTTGGGATGGCCAGGGTCAACGCCCAGGCCGCACCACCGATGAGAGCGCCGAGGGCGGCGGTGCTGCGGTCCACATTCTGGAGAGCCACATAGAGCGCTACAAAGACGATCATGGCGAACACACCCGGCGTCAGCCACAACTGTTGCTCAACGCTGTAGCTTGCCCTGTGCGCGGCGATGAATTCGAGCGTGGCTGCGCCGCCTGACACCGGGGGAGGCGTAGCGAGGTCAACCACAATCGCGCCAATGTTGAGGATGACAAAGAGCAAGGCCGAAACCCCCCCGGCCCCGTACAGCCTTCGCCACGCCGCGTCCGCGCACATAGCTGTCACTCCGTGTACTCTCTCAACAGCCACCTGTTTGCCTGTCTACCGCTCGCTCACGATTCCACCCTGCGCCGCCTCTGGACTCCGCGCGCTGCGCAGTGCCGGTCCCGAAGTCAACGCGAGCATCCAACTCAGGACCGCCGCGATCAGGAACACGACCTGTGGCCCGACCAGCGGCGCAACCAGGACCACCAGCCCCGGACCGAGCATACTGCCGAGCGAACCGGCCGTCGCTTTCAGCCCCATCATGCGCGCCGTCTGGTCGCGCGGCGTGATGTCGAGGATGGCCGCGCTCAAGGCCGGGTCGTACAGGGCGTTGCCCAGTCCGGCGACGACGAAGCTCGCCACAATCCAGGCCGCGTCGTGGAACATGACCAGCCCGATGAACTGGGCCGAGAACAGCGCCAGCCCCAGCGCCAGCACCGGCTGGCGCCCCAGGCGGTCGCTGAGGCGGCCCAGCGTGAACTCCCCGAACGCGCACGCCAGCCCATAGGCGCTCATCACCAGCCCCAGTTGCGACGAGGACCAGGCCAGGGCATCGTAGGCGTAGAACATAAACTGAGGCTCGATGAACGCCCAGGCGAACATCACGCCAAAGCTGATGAGCATGAGCCACCCGAGCCGCCCGCCCCGTAGCCCTTGCCAGCCGCCCCCCACCGCTCGAGGACGCCGCGCGTCGGCCCCGCGCCGCCCCGTCTCCGGAATCAGGACCAGCGCCAGCAGCAGGGCTGCGCCTGCCATCGCCATCGCCGCCCCGACCGCCACGCCATAGCCATAGCGGTCGTACAGCAGGCCGCCGAGCACCGGCCCCGCGATCCAGCCGATGGACGCCCCGCCGTTGACAATGCCAATCCACTGCGCGCGCCGCTGCTCGGCGGCCACGTCGCCGACCACGCTTGTCATCGTCGGGACCAGCCCCGCCGTCAGGCCACCCGCCAGGCCACGCAGCAGGATGAGCAGCCCGGCCGAGGTGGCGCCTAGGTAGCCGCCGAAGGCCAGGACGTAGGCCGCCAGCGACAGTAGAATGACCGGCCGCCGTCCAAAGCGGTCGGCGAGCAGGCCGATGACGGGCGCGGCCACGACCCCCGCCAGCGCAAAGGCCATCGCGCTCATGCCCAGCGCCGCCACCCCCGCGCCAAAACTCTCGAAGCGCCGCGCGAACAGCGGCAGAATCATCACCGCGCCCGTCATCTGCAACGCCATGCACAGCGCCAGCGCGGCCAGGACGCGCACCGACGACCCCGACGTGTGTCCGCTCACCTTCACCTCGTTGAGAGCGCTAGACCGGCTGCGGGCGCAGTGGTGGCCGCGCCAGGCGCCCGTGGTTGACCACGGCGACGGCCGCGACGACCAGCCACCACGCGGCGGCCACGGCGAGCAGCGAGAGCAAGAAGGCCGCGCCTGTCGCCGTCGTCACGACGATGAAACTGACGGCGGCCAGACTCGCGTGCATCAGCATCACCACCAGCAGGCTCGCCGTCCGGTCGTAGACCCACACCATCAGCGTCCGGTAGGCGGGCAGCCAGGAGAACAGGCGCACCAGCAGGATGGCCAGCGGGAGCGCCCCCGCGAAACTGTCGCTCTCCCAGAATAACAGGAAATGCCACGCGCCCCACGGCACACCCACGATGAGCGCGGTGGCAAGCACACCGTACCGCTGCCGCAGCCGGGGGACGGCGAACCCGGTCCAGCCCAGCTCCTCGCAGATACCCACGATCAGCCCGAGCGCGATACCCATCAGCAGCAGCGACGCCGTGCCGTTCGCTGTGAATATACTCGGCAGGAACACCGGGGAGAGCAGCGAGAGCGCCAGGTGGACCGCCACGGACACCAGCGGGGCGGTCAGGAGCGCGACCGCATACCAGCGCAGGCCCACCCGCCACCTCAGCCCTCGGGAGAGCATCTCGCGCAGGCCCGCCCTCCCATCGAGGAGGCCCGTCATCAGGGGGCCTGCCAGGGCCGGACCTGCGAGAAACGCCAGCATCGCGAGCAAGAACAGCGGATCGGACGGCTCCCGGGTGATCGGGAATCCGCCCGGGCCGACGACGAGGAGGGCGCCCCCCCACGAGATGGCGAACACCAGGGCGAAGTAGGCCAGAATCGGGCGCCGCGTGACCAAGGCCAGGAGGGTCGTCATGCTGTCCTCCTTAAAAAAGGGTGACGTCGGGTTGACACGATGGAAGCGGAGCCGAGGCTCGACGCTTCATTCGGTCAACCCGACGTGAGGCGGGATCGCGCGCGTGGTACGTGTGTGATTCAGCCGAACGGCGGGTGACGCTCTGCCGCTTCCGGCGCCATCGTGTCGGGCATCAAGACCGCCATCCAGGCGGACTCACCCATGTTAAGTATAGCCGATTGACCCAGATTGGCAGGTAGAGAGACGACAACGGCGGGTGGAGGTTGCGCTACCCATACAGTAGCTAGGTGTTGACTCCCGGCACGTACCTTGCCTATCCTCTCCTGACTGCCGACGTGTCGTTAGTAAGGTAAGCTGGCGCGACGTTTGTAAGGAGGATGCATGACCCGCACACCCCATTGGCGCGCGCTTGTCGCGGCCCTCGTGTTCCTACTCGTGATGCTTCGCGTGTCGTCTGTTAGCGCCGCCCCCCCCGATTGTTCCTACACCACTCAAGACGGGGACACGCTGCCCCAGATCGCCGCGCGCTATCACACAACGGTCGGCGCCATTGCCGCGGCCAACCGGCTGGGTAGCCTGAGTGTCTTGCCCGCCGGGTTTACCCTGACCATCCCTTGCGAGACCAGCGAGGCGACGTCATCCGCCCCGCCCTCCTCCAACCAGAGTAACATCGACGTGATTGATGAGGGCGGGGTCCACATCGAGGCCCTCAAACAGTCACCGGCTGCACCCACCATGCTCCCCACGGCCATCAGCAATGCCGTCGACCGTGCCACGCTGCAAATTGTCGTCGTGGCGGGCGACTACCTCGTGCTGGGCACGGGTACTGTGGTCGGTGATGGCTGGACGATCCTGACCGCTTTCCACGTCGTCGGGGACATCATGACCGGCGAGCGTAACCTCACCCAGCACATCTACATCGGGCCGTACCGCAGCTACACCCTGACCGCCCGTGTCGTCGCGACCGACTGGGCGAACGACCTCGCCGTGCTGCGCATCGAGCCGCAGGACGATTTCGACGGCTTCGGTTCTCTCGCTCTGGCGGACTCCGACGCCGCTCCACTGGGCGCGCCCGTCTACATCTTCGGCTATCCGGCCCGCCAGGAAGGGGGATTGGCCCGCACCGCGGGGCGGCTGGTCGCCGTCGCGAGCGAGGAGGACGGACGGCGAGACGCGCTGTTCACCGACGCGTTCGCTACCCACGGGTCCAGTGGAGGCATGGCGGTCGATGCGAATGGGCGCGTGCTGGGCATCATCACCCAGAGCATCCCCTTGCCCCACCCAGTGGTGCGCCAGAATGGGGCGGCGGTCGATCACGTGACCCGCTTCGTGCCCGTCAACCTCGCCAGGCCACTGTTGGAGCAGGCGCGCAAGTAGTTGCGTCCTACTCGCGTCCCCGTCCCTACTGCCGCATCACCTCCTTGTCGGCCTGGCGCGCACTGAGTCTAGCTTCCGAGATTTACCCTCGCGCTGTATCTTACTCTGGTAGTCGAAAGTGAGAAATCTTGGCTTCGCCGACTTACCCAACTCGTGGTAACCTGTTGGGTAAGTTTTGTCGCGCTGGAAGACCGCCCGGAAGGCTGGGTGGCCGGCCTCCAGCTCGCCGCGCTGTCGCTGCGGGGACGCGACGACGTCAGCCAGTTCGTGACGGCGTTCGCGGGCGACCACCGCTACATCCTGGACTACCTAGTGGAAGAGGTGCTGCAACGTCAGCCCGAATAGGAATGAGCGAGATTCACCGTGAGCATAACCATCTGCCATTTGTTGTAGCGCACCCCCACGCACCAACCCCAGCCCCCGGCGCCCGCCGGGGCTTTTTTGCGCCCTCCCAGCCTCCCCAGGCGCCAATCACCCCGTCAATCACCCCATGCGGTGATGCTCTCTCACCCCATCGCCTGGTATAGTGTGGTCCAAGACAAGGACGACGGCAACGACGTGGGATGGGTCCAGATGAGTAACAGGCGAAAGGAGGACAACGAGCCAAACGCACCCTCGGCTACGCGGCACGGGGCCGAAGGGTACGCCATCCGCGTCAAGGGTTATCTTGATGGCCGCTGGGCGACCTGGTTCGACGGCCTGAGCCTGAGCCAGGAGAGCGACGGCACAACCACCATCTATGGCCCGGCCGTCGACCAGGCGGCGCTTCACGGCTTGCTGAGGAAGGTCCGCGACCTCGGCCTGCCGTTGGTCTCGGTCAGCCTCGTCGAGCCAGAACCTTCGGCTCGTCCGGCTGTCAACGCAGACAAGGACGAATAGCACAGGTTGGGGTGCGATTGGTTGCCACACCTCGACATGAGGGTTCTACGCAAAGGAGTGTCATCGATGTCCGACGTATCGACCTTCAGGCTCTACCTGTTGAGGGCCATGTACGTGTTCATGGTCGTCGGGTTAGCGATCTTCAAGTTGGCGCCGGCAATGCTCCATCCCGAGAGGCTGTCGCCCCAAGACAGCGTGATTGTCAGCATGCTCGGCACGTTCGCGCTCTTAGCGGTGGTGGGCATCCGTTACCCACTCAAGATGCTGCCGCTGCTTTTCTTCGAGTTCATGTGGAAGGTCGTCTGGGTTGTGGCTTTCGG
>CAZLBQ010000042.1:0-20097 GCA_964557745.1 uncultured Anaerolineales bacterium | reverse complement strand
CCGACGAGAGCGAGGATGAGGAGGTAACGCTCGAGCAAGCTCGACTATCCCTGACCTGCTCGTGCCTGGCTCGCCGCTTCAATGTCTTCGCCAATCTTGTAGTAGCCGGTGCAGCGGCACAAATTGCCCGTGATGGCCGCCTCGACCTGCGCCCGGGTGGGCGACGGGCGCTCTTCCAGCAGCTTAGCCGCCGACATGATGAAGCCGGGCGTGCAGTAGCCGCACTGGACTGCGCCCTTCGCCACAAACTCGGCTTGGACGGGATGCAGCGCCCCGTCGCGCGCCAGCCCCTCGACCGTCACAATGTCTGCGCCATGCGCGCGCGCCGCTGGCACGAGGCACGCCATCACCGCCACGCCGTTGAGGAACACGGTGCAGGCTCCGCACTCGCCCTCGGCGCAGCCCTCCTTTGTGCCCGTCAGCCCGGCGCGGTCACGCAGCCAGTCGAGCAGGGTCAGGTTCGCGCCGGGCGCGCGGACCTCCCCGCCATTCACCGTCGCCACGATGACCGCCTCCGGCTCGAAAACGACGCTGTCCTCGTTGGTCATCCGTCCATCGTCCATCGTCCGTCGTCCGTCGCCCGCCACAGCATACGGCTCGCTGTGGCCCCACAGCAGCGTCGGCTCGTTCGGCCAGCCTGCGCGCTCTTGGCCGTCGCGGAGACGCAGCAATGCCCGCCGCGTCAGCACGCCCACCAGCCGCTTGCGGTACAGAGCCGTCGCGCGCACGTCGTCGATGGGCTGCGCCGCCATCTGCGCCGCCCGCGCCGCCGCCAGGATGGTCTCATCACTCAGTCGCCGGCCGCGCAGCGCGGCTTCGGCTTCGGGCGCGCGGATGATGGTGGGCGCGACCGAGCCGAGCGTGATGCGGGCGTCGGTGACGACGTCGCCGTCGAAGGTCAGGAGCACAACGACGTTGATGACAGAGATGGCCTGCGCCCGCCGCAAGCCGAGCTTGACGAACACGCCGCGCTGGTTGGGCCGCAGGGCGCGGAAGGCGATGTCGGTCAGGAGTTCATCCTCAGCCAGGACGGTGCGCCGCACGCCCGTGTAGAATTCCCGCAGCGGCACATCGCGCGCGCCTCGCGTCGAGAGCAACGTCACCGTCGCGTCGAGGGCCATGAGGGGCGTGATGGTGTCGTTGGCGGGCGAGGCGGTAATCACGTTGCCCGCGACGGTGCCCCGATTGCGAATCTGAGGCGCGCCGACCTCCCACGCCGCCTGGGCCAGGGGCAGCGCTCGCTCACCGCACAGCGCTGAGGCGACGACGTGGTTGTGGGTGACGAGGGGGCCGAGATGGATGCGCTCCCCGTCGAAGGTGATGCGGTTCAGGTCGGGGATGCGCGTGATATCGACGACGGCTTCGAGCCGCCGCACGCCGCGTTCCAGTTCGATAATCAGGTCCGTGCCGCCGGCGATGATGCGGGCCTGCCCGCGCTCGCGGGCCAGAATGGCCGCCGCTTCCTCCAGGCTGGCCGGTGAATAATAGCGGTCCCAGGTGTGGGGGATAATCTGTGTTGTCATAAGCGGTATCCTGAAGCTAGGTGAGCAGCGCGGCTCCTCAGCAAGTATACGCCGCGCCACTTGCTCAGGCAAGACTGAAGCTTGACCCCACGTGCGTCCTCGCTAGACTTGAGGGTATGAACGTCTTACTGCTCTCGACGTACGAGATGGGGCGGCAGCCCTTCGGCCTCGCCTCGCCCGCCGCCTGGCTGCGCGCGGTTGGCGTCACCGTCCACTGCGCCGACCTGTCCATCGACGCCCTGCCCGAAGATCGGGTGCGCGAGGCCGACCTGGTCGCGTTCTACGTGCCCATGCACACCGCGACGCGCCTGGCCGTCGCCGCCCTGGCGCGCGTGCGGGCGCTCAAGCCGACGGCGCCGGTGTGCTTCTTTGGTCTCTACGCGTCGGAGAACGCCGAATACTTGCGCTCGCTGGGCGTTGACGTTGTGCTGGGGGGAGAGTTCGAGAGCGGGCTGGCCCAACTCGTGGCGCGGCTAGCGGAGGCGGGACCCCGCGCCGACCTGAGCGCACTGTCGGGTGTCTCGCTGGATCGCCAGGCGTTCCTGACGCCCGCCCGCCGCGACCTGCCGCCCCTCGACGCCTACGCCCGCCTCGCCTGGGACGGCGAATACCGCGTGGTCGGCTACACCGAGGCTAGCCGCGGCTGCAAGCACCTGTGCCGCCACTGCCCCATCGTGCCGGTCTACGGCGGGCGCTTCCGCATCATCCAGCCAGAGGTCACGCTGGCCGACATCCGTCAGCAGGTCGCCGCCGGCGCGCAGCACATCACCTTTGGCGACCCCGACTTCTTCAATGGCCCCCGCCACGCCGCGCGGCTGGTGGAGGCGCTGCACGCCGAGTTTCCGGCCCTGACCTACGACGTCACGATCAAGGTCGAGCATCTGCTCCAGCACGCGGCGCTCTTGCCGACGCTTAAGGCGACGGGCTGTCTGTTCATCACGACGGCGGTCGAGTCGTTTGACGAGCGGGTTCTGACCCTGTTCGCCAAGCATCACACGCGGGCCGACTTCGAGCGGGCGCTGGCGCTGTGTGACGCGGCCGGGCTGCTCATGGTCCCGACGTTTGTCGCCTTCACCCCGTGGACCACCCTGGCGGGCTACCGCGCCTTTCTGGCCGACATCGCGCGCTATGGGTTGGTCGAGCGCGTCGCGCCTATTCAGTACGCCATTCGCCTGCTCATCCCACCCGGCTCACGGCTGCTGGAGTTAGCGGAGGTCCAGGCCGTCGTTGAGGGGCTGGACCAGGCGCGGCTGTCGTACGTGTGGCGCAACCCGGACCCGTGTGTCGACGCCCTGCAACAAGACCTGGAACGGCTGGTCCAGGCGGCGACGGCGCGCCACGTCTCACGCCAAGCGGTCTTTGGTCAGGTCTGGGAGCGGGCATGGCGCGGAGCGGAGGACAGCGCGCCGACCCTCGACCCTGCCCAACTTTGCGACCGTCTCTACTCGCCCAGCACGCCCATTCCCCATCTGACGGAACCCTGGTACTGCTGAGCGGAACCCACCGAGGAGCAGTTAGCTTCTCATTACGTCTGAGGTCCCTGACGGATAATCTCCAGCATCTCCGGCACGGTGCACACCTTGACGCGCGGGCGGCCCTGCGCCGCGCCCTGAGCGACCTCGTAGCGGTCGAGGACCTTCCAGTCGGCCCAGCTCACGAACGCGACGCCGCGCTCGCGCAACAAGTCCTCGATCTTGGACGGAGCGCGGTTCTCGTCGGGGACGCCGGGCAGGCTGGGCAGGTCTTCCACCATCGCCGCCACCGTTGCCACGGCGTCGGGCTTGTTGGTGCCGATGACCCCCGACGGCCCGCGCTTCACCCAGCCGACGCAGTACTGGCCCGGAATAGGGATGCTCTCCTGCGGCCGAATGACCCGCCCCGCCACATTCATCATGGTGTAGCTCATCTCGTCGAAGGGCAAGGCCGCCAGCGGCATGCTGCGATAGCCGACTGAGCGCAAGACCATCCCCACGTCCAACGTCTCATAGTGGCCCGTGCCACGGGCGCGGAGGCCGCCATAAGCATCCTTTACCAGGCGGTTGCGCTCAATCGTCAGGCCGCTGACGTGCCCCTGCCGCCCCAGGACTTCGACCGGCGACACCAGGAAGCGCAGGAAGAGGCGACGCGGCGCGCCCGTCGGCTGGCGCAGGGCGAAGTCGCGCAGGATCTCGACGTTGCGCTTGGCGACGCGATCCTTCGCCAGAGATGCCGCGCTATCCTCGTCCAGTTCCAAGTCGCCGGGGTCCACCACGACATCGACGTCCTTGAGTTCGCCCAGTTCCTTCAACTCGACGTTGGTGAAGGCCGCCTGGGCCGGGCCGCGCCGCCCCAGCATCACGACTTCGCGTACCTGGCTGTGACGCAGAGCGTCTAATGCGTAGTCGGCAATGTCGGTCTTGGCGAGTTCATCCGGGTCCTTGAGCAGGATGCGGGCGACGTCGACGGCCACGTTGCCAATACCAACCACCGCGACCCGCTCGGTGTCGAGGTTGGGGTTGAGGTTGACGTAATCGGGGTGGCCGTTGTACCAGCCGACGAACATGGTGGCGGGCAGGCTGCCCGCTAGGTCCTCGCCCGGAATGCCCATGTGGCGGTCCGATTGCGCGCCGACGGCGTAGACGACCTGGTCATAGAGAGCGGCCAGGTCGGCGTAGGTGATGTCGCTGCCAAAGGTGACATTCCCGAAGTAATGAACATTTGGGTTATCCATCAGCTTGTCGTAGACACGCGTCACGGTTTTGATGGATTGGTGGTCTGGGGCCACGCCCTCGCGCACCAGGCCGAAGGGCGTCGGAAAGTGGTTGAAAATGTCGATACTGCACACCAGGTCTTTTTGTTTGAGCAATGCCTCGACGGCGTAGAAGCCGGCCGGTCCGGCGCCGACGACGGCCACACGCAGCGGGCGAGCCGCTGTGCCAAGTTGATGTTGAGCGTCCATGGTTGTCCTCACCCTGGTTGACAGGCGTTGACCGGATGCTTAAGATGGTGACGGTCCATAGCCTATTCTAGCAGGATTCAACGCTCAAGGCCAGAACAATGTCCCTATTGCTGAGGCGGGCCTGGCCCCGCCGCCTCTGGATGTCCCTTGTCGTACTGACGGTCGTTGGGCTGTTGGTCGGTGTGACCTACGCCGCCAGTCCTGTCGGGAGGACCAAACCGCGTGGCCCGACGAAGACGGCCACGGAAACACTGCGCGTCTTCAACCCCTTCCTCGCCCTGGGCGTGACCCGCGATGGCGCGCTGCCGGGGCGCTTCAATCTCGGCGCTTACCCAGGCGACGACGGCCGGCCGGTCACGCGCAGCTTCGACCTGCTCTACCAGTGGCCCAACGACCCGGCCACCTCCTATGCGTCCGTCTGGATTGACGGGGAAGTCGAAGTGTACGGGTTGGGGGGGACAATGGTCCGCCAGCCGGCGACGATGCCAGGCCGCCTGGCCAATGAGAGCGCCTGGCGCTATGGTTCGCTGATTGTCTCGCAGCACGTGGAGATTGTCACCGCCTCCAGCACGGGCCGCCCGGACACGGCCCTCATCAAGTACACGCTCCAGAACTTCGGCCTCACGGCGCGTCAGGTCGGGGTGCGGCTGCTTCTCGACACGGAGTTGAACTACAACGACGGTGCGCCGCTGCGGATGCCCGGCCGGCCGGGCGTCACGCGCGAGTTGGAGCTGACAGGCGGCGACGTGCCGACGTACTGGCAGGCGTTCTACTCCCTTACCGAGCAGCCCGACGTCTCGGCCCAGGGTAGTCTCGTCGGCGGCGAGGCTGTCCGTCCCGACCGCTTCATCGCCGCCGACTGGCGGGTGATCTATGACCACCGCTGGGACTACCAGGTTGACGCGACGCACGTCATCACCGACGACAGCGCCGTCGCCTTGTTCTGGAACCCGCTGCCCCTGGCTCCAGGCGAGACGCGCACCGTGGCTACCTACTACGGCCTGGGGTCGTTCACGGCCTCCGGTAGCCTCAGTCTGACCGGCCCCTCGCAGCTCTCGGTCGTCCCGTCGGGGTGGGAACCCAATCCCTTCCCTGTGACGGCCTATCTGACCAACGACGGGCCAGGCAGCCTCAGTCGCCCGGCCCTGACGCTCAACCTGCCGCCGGGCCTGGCGCTGGCTCCCGGCGAGGCGGGCACGCGAACCTTGGACGATGTCCAGGCGGGACAGGTCGGCCAGGCCAGTTGGAATGTCGTGGCCGTCGCGGCGGGCGTCTACACCTACCACGTGACGGCCGTGACGTCGGGGCAAACCTGGACGGCGGAGCGGGCCGTCACAGTGCCGCCGTTGCCCACGTCGACCCCCACCCCCACCCCGACGCTCACCCCAACGCCTACCCTGACCCCTACCCCCACCCCGACGCCGCGCCCCGAGTTTCGAGTCTATGTGCCGCACGTGATGAACTTCAACGGCGAGCGGTAGCGACCGCGTGTTTTGCCCCAGACTGGAGAAATAGCACGACGCAGAGAAGACAGTCTTCTCTGCGTCGTGGAAGGGGACACCCGGGGCGAACCTGTTTGTTCGCCCCGACCGTCTACTTGGTGGTAACGAGGCTCGGCAACTGGGCGGCGTCGGCGTCGACGAGCCGCGCCGAGGTCAGGTGGAGACCGGGGTCGCCGGAGGCGCGGGCGCGGAACAGCAGCGTGACCAGCACGCCGTCGCCGCTGACCGCCTCATCCGGGGCGAGCCGCGTCGCCGCGAAGGTGAACGTCCCACCGCGGTCGGCCTTGTTCGCTGCCACGTACGCGTTGGGCAGCAGGTCGCCCAGCATGCCCTGACCGCCGGGATGCTCGTCGTCGGTGTCAATGAGACTGACCTGGCGGGGGTCGAAGCCGAGCGCGACTTGCGCGCCGAACAGGTCGTGGGCGTTGCGGACACGCACCGTCGCCTTGAACTCCTCACCGGCCTTGACCCACGTCGGCGCGTCGAGGCTGACACGGGCGATGGGGGCCGCAGCCTTGTGCTGCTCCTCGGCGGGCGCGGCCTTGGTCGTGAACGCGGCCTGCGTGCCGCGCTTGCCGTAGTTCGTGGCCACCATCACGACGTCGAGCACGTCAACCGAAGCGTCCTCGTTGATGTCGGCGCGGGGCGCGACGCTGGGAGGGTCGGCGAAGTGGGCCGCGACGAAGACTAGGTCAAACAGGTTGATGGCCCCGTCGTCGTTCACGTCACCGCCGGCCAGGGACACGCGCGGCACGGCGTAGAAGCCCCCGATGGCGATGGGCACGCCCGACTGCTGCGCTGGCAGGTAGCCGGTCTTGGTCACGCGCAGCGTCTGCGTGCCCGCTGCGGCCGTGAGGGCGTAGCGGCCGGTGCTGTCGGTGATGGTGGCGCCATCACCCAGCTCGACCTGCGCGTCGCTGTGGTCGACGCGGCCCTGGAGGTAGACGCGGCCACTGGCGGCGCCAATCGGGTTCTGCGTCTGGAGCACGACCGCCGTGGCGTCCACCACCGTCGGGATAATCGAGTTGACGTTGACGTCCCGAATATCCACCGACACGATGTGGAGCGGGCTGGTGCCGGCGTTCAGGCCCATGGCCGTGAAGCAGAACACCTCGCCGGAACCGCTCTGCTGCTGGGACGGCGTGACCAGTGTCTTGGCGAACTTGATCAGGTCGCCTTCCACCTTGTTCGAGGCCACAATTTGAATGCCGCCGTTGTTCTGGCTGGGGAAGATGCCATCCTCAACGTTGATGCCCGTCAGGCCGGGGTTGGCGTCGACGATACTCAGCACGGCATCCTGGAACTGAAGCTGGATATCGATGCCGAAGACGTTCTGCGCGTTTTCGAGGACGACGCAGAAGCGGGCGGTCTGTCCGGCATAGAAGGTCTTGATGCTAGGTACCACGCGCAGGGTCGCGCCGAGGCTCGGGTTGACTGTGGGTGTCGCCGTGGGCGCGTTGGTGGTGCTGGTCGCCGTCGGGCTAGCCGTGGTAGTTGCCGTCGCGGTGGCGGTCGCGGTCGCGGTGGACGGCGCGGTGGCGGTCGCGGTCGCGGTGGATGGCGCGGTGGCGGTCGCGGTCGAGGTGGCCGCGCCAATCACCGTCGTCGCGGTTGGCGTGCTGGTGGGCTGCCCCGGCGCGTGCGTCGCGGTCGAGGTCGGTGTCCGCGTCACCGTCGCCGTTGCTGTATTCGTGGCGGTGGCGGTGGCGGTCGCCGTGCGGGTGGGCGTCGGCGTGCAGGTCGGCGGCGCGGTGGGTATCGGCACGCTCAGCGTGCGCGAGTTGTTAGTCTCGCTGCGTTCCTGGATCTCATTGCGGCTGTCCACCAGAACCGTGATCTCGCCGCCGGAGTAGGGGCCAAGCTCGACGAGACGGCTCTCCCCGACTTGCAGACCGGTCACTCTCGCTTTCTCCACGCCGTTCACGGAGATGCTAAAGGCGCCGGCGCTGCTACCGCCCTGGTTGGAGACGCGCACGGTGAGTACGAGGGAGCCGGAGCCGGACCAGCACCCGCCCTCGAAGCCGGTCAGGCTGAGGGTCACGTCGCCGATGACCAGGTCGGGCAGAGTCTGATCAACCGTTGGGGTCGGGGTCGGGGTTGGCGTACCGCCGCTGCCCTGCCACGGGTTCACCCAGGGATCGGTGTCGTCGGGCTGGTTGACCCAGAACTTGACGCGCATCCGTTGGGCAGGTGAGGCCTGGAAGAAGGCATCCGTGCCCGGCAGCGAGGCGTTGGGGGCCGGGACGGCCGGGTTGATGGCCGCCAGCTCGCTCTGCGTGTCGACTAGCGAGTCGCAGCCGCGATAGACGAGGCGTCCGGCGTCCGTCTCCCAGTCGCTCGTTAGTAACGCGTACTGGCCGACGGGCAGCGATAGGTCGGTGTACTGGTCGGGCAGGGTATGGAACTGCTCGGTGCTCCACACCGGGTTCGCCGGCGTGACCGGCCGCTGGAAGAGAATCTCTTTCAACTCACCGAAGAAGCGCGGCTCGTTGGTCTCGGCGTTAATGCGGATACTGAGGGGCGGGACGTTGCCCAGGACCGGGCCTTCACAGCGGGCCGCGTAGTTGCGGGCGAAGTCGCTCGGCTCGCGGCGCTGGATGTCCTGGCGGACGGTGTGCGCCATGTTGAACGGCGGCAGCACCGACTTGAGGTTCGTGTCGACGCCGAACTGGGACCCCTGGAAGTAGCCTTGCAGGACGATGGAGTCTTCGTAGTTGACAAAGTCACACGGCTTGGGGTCGGGCGTGCGGATGGTGATGCCCTTGAAGCGGTTGGCCCCGGTGGGACCGTTCTGGGTCAGGACGGCGGTCACGTTGTACTCGTGGCCGTCAACGAAGAAGCGCTTGAGGTACCACGGCAGCGGCGGGGTCAGGTTGTGGGCGCCCTGGCCGTTGTCGATGGCCGCACCCGCGGCGCCCAGCGCGCGGCCCAGCACGACAGTCGCCCGCTCGCTCTGTGTCTGACCAGGGATGGGCGCTGCGACGCCCTGGACGTAGATGAACCACGCGCCGTCGGTCGCGCCGAGGTTGCCGCCGCCGGCTGGGATACGCCGCACCGACGAGCGGTCGGCAATCGCCATCTCGCCCTGGCGCAGGGTGATGGTGCGAATGAAGTCGGGGTGCTTCGAGTAGTCCTGGCACTGGTCGCCGTTGCTGTTGGGGGCCTGATGCAGCCCGCCGCCGGTGTACCAGATTTGCAGGTCGGCGCGGCCGGAGATGTAGTCGATGTTGACCAGGCGCACCATGTAGTCGAGGAACTGGGCCGAGCCGCCGCGGCTCAGGTTGACCTGGTCGGTGCGGAGCACCACCATCTCATCGCCCGACAACTGCGACGCGACGGGACCCGGATCAAACTGGTCCAGCGTCCCGTTGCCGTTGAAGTCGGCGGAGATGCCGGTCAGCGCCTGGAGGCTGGCCTCGGTCTCGACCAGCACCGGGTCGGGCGTGCCATCGAAGTTGGGGTCGAAGGTTGTCAGGCCCGCGCCCGTGCTGGGCGACGAGGGCGCCCAGCCAAAGCTGGCGCCGGACGGCGGCAGCGGTAGCTCGTTGGCGCCGGTGGCGGTCGGGAAGAAGAACCGCCCGCCGGGTCCGGTGGCGATGGGCTGGTCGTTGAAGTTCAGGAACAGGTAGGTGAACTCCTGCATCACGGCCGGGAAGCGGTACTCCTCGGCCTCACCGCCGCCGATATCGAAGTTGAGGACGTAGGCGCCGGCGCCGATCAGGCTGACGTAGTACGTGCCCGGCAGCAGCCGACCACGGAAGGTGTCGGGCGCGGTGCTCGTGTTCGCCGCCGACCCGCTAGCCGTCGCGCCACTACAGCCCGTGAACAGCGTGAGCGTCGCGCCGGGGGCCGACAGGACCACATCGCGGTCCTCGGTCAGGGTGAAGGTGAAGAAGTCGGTATCGCCCGCGCCAAGGGTCCCGTTGAGCGTGCCGCGCGCGTTGGCGGCGACGTTGAGGTTCTGGGCGACGGCGCACGTATTGTTCGACTCGCTCTCCGCTCCCAGGTTGTTGACCGAGCGGACGCGCAGTACCTTATCCAGGTAGTCGGGTTCGTACCAGATGCGGGGGAAGACCTTCTCGCGGGCGTCGATGCCGTCGGTGGCGATGAGGCCATAGTACGACGCCAGCGGCTCGTCTCCGCTCAGGAACTCGGCCATGTAGGCCGGGTTGAGGGTCAGGCTGTCCTTGCGCGGGGCCTGCGGTCCCTGCGGGTCGAAGATGCTTAACCAATCGGTGTAGGGCAGCACTTCGACGGGGAAGGGGCCGGGGTTGGGGCCGCCGACGGCGCCCGGATAGGCGATGTCGCCCGCGCCCTCGTTACCACGCCCGTAGACGCGCACGCCCGCGCGGTCCTTGTATAGCTTGTCGCTGCTGGTCGAGCCGAAGCCGTCCGGGTCGAACCAGAACTTGACGCGGTCGCCGACGGTGTCAATCGGGCCGGCCTGGTTCTGCACCCAGCGGCGGTACTCCGCCTGGGGCGCGCGGAAGCCCAGCGTCACCAGATACAGGTCGGGGTTGACCGCGCCCGGTGGCTCCGCCGTGTTGGGTAGACAGTAGGCGGTGAACTGGTCGGGGCGGGTCCAGAACTGCTCGGTGTAGTAGAACTCAGGGTCCAGGCCGTTGAGAAGATACTGGGCGTAGCGCTCGGACATCTCGCCCAGGAACTCCGGCTCACGGTCCTCGGCCACGTAGAAGAAGGACATGGCCGCCTGATCGGTGTAGGGACCGACCGGGACACTGGGGTACGCGCCGGTGTAGGGGAAGGGGCCGTCGCTCTGGAGGATGGGCGGCAGCGGGCCGACGAGCGGACCTTCGAGCGCGACATCACTCAGGCGGGTGTTGAAGCCGGTGATGCTCTGGACGTCGGCCAGTTCGTAGTGCTCGAAGTTGTACGGGGGCAGCATCGGTAGGCGCTGGCCGGGCAGGTAGCCCTGCAGGATCACCGAGTGCTGATTGTTGACCACATTGGGGCCTTTGGGCACGGGCGAGCGCAGCGTGATGTAGCCGAACTCGGACGTGTCGTTGACGATGGCGTTGGCGGCCGGCGCGCACGCGCCCGCCGTCGCAGCCGGGATGGGCGCGCCGGCGCCGCGCGTGTTGATGGCGACGACGTTGTACTCGTGGCCGTCCACGTACAGGCGCTTGAGCCACCACGGCTCGCTGCTGGTATCGTTGGGGTCGAAGGCGGCGGCCTCCATCGGCGCGAAGGTTGCGCCCAGCGCGCGGCCGACGACGACGCGGGCGCTGCTCTCGATGGCGTCGGAGCTGTCGAGGTACAGGAACCACGGGCCGCCGGACGGCGTGCACAGGCTGCCACTGCCACGGCGGACGACCTGGGGCGAGCCGTTGACGTTGGCGAGCAGGGCATCGCCCTGGCCCAGCACGACCGAGCCAAGATAACGCGGCGCGAAGCTGCCGGTCCAGTAAATGTCGAAGCGCGCGCCGTTGGGGTTGGTCTGCATGCCGCGCAGGACGGCGACATGGTCCAGGAACTGGATGATCGCCCCGTTGGGCGTGCCGCTATCGAGGTCGAGGGTCTTGGGGTCGAGACGGAACACGGCCAGCTCGTCGCCTGACAGCGGGACGCCGTCGGTGTCCAGGGCGTCGAGGCGGCAGTTGGCGTTGAAGTCGAGGGCGACATCGCGGTTGAGCGCGCTATAGAGGGTCTGCTCACTGTCGACGTGGACGATGTCGGGGGCGCCGTCAAAGTCGCCGTCGAGCGCGGTCAGGCCCAGACCGCGCTGGGTGGGGGCGCCGCTGGTGACGAGGCTCCCGTTGGCGTTCACCAGCTCCGTCGCCCGCTCACCGACGGGGAAGACAAAGCTGGTCGAGCCGGGGCGGCCAAACGCCGGACGCGGGTCCTGGTCGAGGGGCTGGTTGCCCATCAGGAGGTAGGTGAACTCCTGCATGACGGCCGGGTAGTGAATGTCGGCGGCCGTCAACGTCCCCGAGTTGTCCTGGTCTTTGTCCAGGTGGTCCGGCTCGTACCAGTGGCGTGCCCAGACCTTCTCGGCGATGTTGATGGCGCTGGCGTACAACTGGCGGTACAGCCCGGCCCGCTGGTTCTCGTCTGCGGTAAAGACCTCAGACAGGATGGCCGGGTTCCACGTGATGTGGTCGTAGCGCGGCGCCTGGGCGCTCTGCGGGTCGAATGGCCCCTCCGGGTTGGTATAGGGCTTGTCTTCGACATAGCCAGAGCCGGCCGGGGCCGCGTTACAGCCGCTGGTGACGGCGCGAGTGGTTACACTCGCATCGCCCGCGCCCTGGGTGTCCGCGCCGTAGGTGCGGACCGACAGACACTGGTTGATGGGGCCGGAGGTGGCATAGGCTGGGGTAGGACTGGGGGTGGCGGACTGGGCGGCCGGGGCGCCATAGGCCGAGCCGCTCAGGCTGGCGAAGGCCAGCAGCGCGCCGAGCAGCACGGCGGCCAACAGGCCGAGGCGGACGGTCAGCGCCACCCAGCGGGCGCGAGTAGGCACGGCGGTTGGGGAAGGCAGGGAGTTCATGCGGCGCACTCCTTCGGGGCGTCAGCCCGACGCATGACGAAGCAAGGGCGTCGCCGTCCCCTGTCGGGCCGTGTCGCGCTCCCCTCCCCTCCGCCGCGTGGGCTATAGGCGCTGTCAACAGTTTATCCTCGTTTAAAACAACGTGCAGGTAAGACGATTGTTATGCGGGTGGCGGCAAGTCTTCACACCAGTTCACAGATGCCGCCAGGCAAGATGACGGACAGACCCCAGGGCTAAAGGAGTGGGGGTGCAGGTCGGCTGCGACCTACACCCCCACGGCTGAGACAGACGGAGTCTACTTGCTGCCGGCGATCTTGGCTGGCAGGCTGTTGGCCTCGGTGTCGAGCAGGCGCGCCTCGCTAACGGTGACCGTCGGCTTGGCGTTCGTCTTGGCGACGAAGGTCAGCGTGACCAGAGTGGTATCGCCGTCAATGGCCTTGTCGGGGTTCAGGCGGGTCGCCGCGAAGCTGTACGTCCCCGTCTTGCCCAACGTTGCCTTGTTGGCGCCGATGTAGCCGTTGGCGAACGCCGCGCCCGCCTCGGCCTGGACACCGGCCACGTCCTCGTTCATATCGACCAGGGTCAGCTTGCTGGGGTCGTACTGCACCTTGACCTGCGCGCCGAACAGCCCCTGGACGTTGCGGACACGGACCGGCACCTGGAACATCTCACCGGGCTTGACCTGGGCAGGCATCTCAGCTGCGACTTGGGCGACGTTGACGGCGTTCTTGTGGAGATCGTCCGTCTTGAGCGTCAAGCCTTGCTGGACACCGCTGATGCCGTAGTTCGAGCCGACAAGCACCAGGTCGATGACGTCCACCGCGCCGTCGTCGTTGATGTCCGCCTGCGCGTTGCTCGGCGGCGCCGAGTCGTAGTTGGCGGCGACGATGACCAGGTCGAACAGGTCGATCTTGCCGTCGCCGGTGGCGTCACCACCGCGCAGGGAGACGATGGGCAGGCCGCTGATGCCGTTGGCCTGGATCGCCACATTGGACAACTCGCTGGGCAGGTACTTCGGGCGCGCGGCCGTCAGGTTGTACGTGCCCTGGGTGTTGACCAGGGTGTAGTGACCCTGCGCGTCCGTCACGGTCGTGGCGCTACCCAGTTCGACCGACGAGCCTTCGTTGGTCGTCGCGCGACCTTGCGCCAGGACACGGCCGGCCGCCGCACCGTTGGTGGGGCTTTCGTTGATGGTGAGGTTGAGCTTCGCCGTGCCAGCGAGCGGCACGCTCGTCGAAGCGTCCTCACGCAGCATCTGGATCTGGTTGAACTGGACGACAGTCTGCGAGACCGGCCCGTTGGTCGGGGCGACAGCCTGCAGGACGAAGCTGAACACCGTGCCAGAACCGTTCTGGCTCATCCCCGCCCCGAGGCGCGACGCGGCGTAGGCGATGTCGCCGTTGGGCAGCGAGTTGACCAGGTTGGCGGCGATCAGGCGCGGCACGTCCGGCATGTTACCCGGCGTGACCTGGATGCCGTTCAGCGGGTTGCCGTCCGAGTCCTGGATGGTGATCTTCGAGCTGTCGAAGCCCACGTGCAGGTCAACAGCGAACAGTTGGACCGCGTTCTGGATCTCGACGTTGACCTGGAGCTTCTGGCCGACCGTCATCGTGATGTTGGCGTCTTCGGTCTTGCCGATGGTGACGACCTTGACGTCAGAGTCGGCCTTGGTGAACGGCGTCCCCACAGGGACGATGCTCAACAGCGCGCCCTGGCCTGTCACCGGCGGCGTCGCCGTTGGCGTGCTCGTCGGCTGGCCGGGGGCGACCGTCGTCGTCGGCGTCGGGGTGCGGGTGGCCGTCGGCGTCGCGGTGGCGGTGCCGCCCGGCGGAACCGCTCCCGCCGTCCACAGGTTGACGTAGATGTCGCCCACGTCCGCGCCGGCGGCGGCGAAGCCTGGGCCGGCATCGCGGGGGTCATACCAGAACTGGACGCGGGTGTGGAGCGGGTTCGGGACGAAGGGGGCCAGGCCGAGGGCCGCGTCGAAGTAGCGCTGGCCGTTGGTGGCCGTGTTGACCGCGTTCGTCGCCGGGATCGGGTCCACGAGGACCGGAACCGACGTCGGCTGCGGGAAGGGCGGGAGCGTGTTCTGCGACGGATGCACGAACGTCGCCAGCTCGTCCTGGGTGTCGATGGGGAACGGGCCGGTGGCGGTGCTGGTGTCGCACGCCCGGTAGGCCAGGCGCCCGCTCCGCGTCTCCCAACTGGAGGTCAGCAGGTACAGTTGGCCGGCCGGGAAGCCCAGGTCGGTGTAGTGATCGGGCTGGGTGTTGAACTGCTCGGTGCCCCACGTCGGGCTGGTGAGCGGCAGGCCCGTGTTCGGGTCGCGGTAGGCCTCCTGCTCCTTCAGCTCGCCAAAGAAGCGCGGTTCCACGCTCTCGGCGTTGATGCTGATGGTCAGCGGGCCGACGTTGCCCAACACGTCGCCGGTGCAGCGCCGCTGGAAGCCAGTGTCCACGGCGAACTGCTCAGGCGTGCGGCGGACGATGTCCTCGATGACCGAGTGGTCCATGTTGAACGGCGGCATCACCGACTTGAGGTTGGTGTTCGCGCCGAACTGCGTGCCTTGGAAGTAACCCTGTAGGACGAGCGAGTCTTCGAAGTTCACGAAGTCGCACGGCTTGGGGTCGGGCGTGCGAATGGTGATGCCCTTGAAGCGAGCGCCACCCGTCGGGCCAAGCTCGGTCAGGACGGCGACGACGTTGTACTCGTGGCCGTCGACGAAGAACCGCTTGAGGTACCACGGGTAGGTCGGCACCAGCGAGTGCAGGCCGTTGCCGTCGTCGATGGATGCCGCGGCAGCGCCGAGGGCGCGGCCCAGGATGAGGCTGGCGCGCTCGCTCTGCGGCTGGCCGGGGATCGGGGCCGCCACGCCCTGGACGTAGACGAACCACGCGCCGTCGGTGGCGTTCAGGTCACCACCACCGGCCGGGATGCGCGTCACGCGACTGCGATCCGCGATGGCCATCTCACCCAGGTTGAGGGTGATGGTGCGGACGAAGTCGGGGTGCTTGGAGTAGTCCTGGCACTGGTCGCCGTTGGGGTTGCCCACGGGGTGCAGACCGCCGTTGGTCGACCAGATTTCCAGGTCCACGCGGCCGGAGATGTAGTCCACGTTCTTCATGCGGACCATGTAGTCCAGGAACTGGGCCCACTGGCCGCGCGTCACGTCCAGACCCTCGGTGCGGAAGACGACCATCTCGTCACCCGACAGCTGGGTGCTGGGCACGCTGGGGTCGAACGTGTCCATCAGGCCGTTGCCGTTGAAGTCGGCGCTGATGTTCGTCAAGGCGCGCAGGCTCAGCTCGTTCTCGACGATGACCGTCTCCGGCACGCCGTCGAAATTGCTGTCGAAGGTGGTCAGGCCGGCGCCCGTGCTGGGTGTCGCCGGCGACCAGCCTACGCTCGCGTTGGCCGGGGGCAGCGGCAGGCTGGCGCGGTCGGTGGCGGTCGGGAAGAAGAACTTGCCACCGGGGCCGGTCGAGGTCGGCTGGTCCGAGAAGTCCAGGAACAGGTAGGTGTACTCCTGCTGGATGGCCGGGAAGCGGTACTCTTCCGCCGCGCCCGCGCCGAAGTCCAGCGTTACTACACCACCCGCCGCCGCGCCCGTCACGTTGACGTAGTACGTCCCGGGGAGGAGTGTGGCGGCAAAGGTCTCGGCAGCGGGGTTGGTGTCGGTGCGCGCGCCGCTGGCCGTCGCGCCGCTGCACGCCGCGTACACCGTGACCGTCGCGCCGGCCGGGCCAAGGATGGTCACGTCACGCGTCTGGGTCAGGGTGAAGCGGTAGAAGTCGGTCCCGTCGGACGTGGTGATGAAGCCCAGCGGGTTGGCCGCCGCATCGAGGGCCGTCGCCTGCGAGCAGACGTTGTTCGGCTCGATGGCGGTCCCCAGGTCGGTGCGGGTGCGAACGCGCAGCACCTTGTCGAGGTAGTTGGGTTCGTACCAGATACGCGGGAACACCTTCTCGCGGGCGTCGATGCCGTCGGCGGCGATGAGGCCGTAGTAGCTCGCCAGAGGCTCGGTGCCGCTGCGGAACTCAGCCAGGTAGGCCGGGTTGAGCGTCAGGCTGTCCTTGGGCGGCGCCTGGAAGCCGCGCGGGTCGAAGATGCTCAGCCAATCGGTGTAGTATGGCACTTCAACGGGGCCGGTGACAGTCGTGGTCGTGACGACCGGCGTGGCGGTCACACCCGGGCCTTCGTTGTCGCGTCCGTAGACGCGGATGCCGTTGGCGTCCTTGTAGATCTTGTTCAAGCCCTGGCCCTGGCCGTCGGGGTCGAACCAGAACTTGGCGCGGTCGCCGATGCGGTCGGCGGGCGCGGGCACGTTGTAGACCCAGCGGCGGTACTCGCCTTCGGGCGCGTAGAAGCCGCTCGTCAGCAGGTACAGGTCGGGGTTGGCGCCGGCCGGGGTCGACGGCGTGCTCTCCGGCGTGTTGGGCAGGATGAACGCCGTGAACTCCCAGGGCAGCGTCCAGAATTGCTGGGTGTACCAGAACTCGGTGTCGCCGCGCGGGGCCGCCGGGTTCAAGGCCTGAGCGTAGCGCTCGGACAACTCGCCCAGGAACTGCGGCTCGCGGTCCTCAGCCACGTAGAAGAACGAGGTGGCCGCCGGGTCGCTGTACGGGCCGACCGTGATGCCGGGATAGACACCGGTATACGGGAACGGTCCGTCGTCCTGGAGGACAGGCGCCAGCGGGCCGACCAGTGGGCCGAGGTAGCGGACCTGGCTCTCGGTCGTCGTGAACTGGGTGAGGGCCTGGTTGTCCGCCAACTCGAAGTGTTCGTAGTTGTACGGCGGGAGCATGGGCAGGCGCTCGCCGGGCAGGTAGCCGTTCAGGATGACCGAGTGCTGCGCGTTGAAGACGTCCGGACCCTTGGGGGTCGGGGTGCGCAGCGTGATGTAGGTGAACTCAGAGGCGTCGTTCACCGCCGCGCCGTCGTCAATGGGCGTGCAGGGATTTGCGCCCGCCGCGCCGGTGACGATGTCGGTATTGGCCCCGCGCGTGTTGATGGCGACGACGTTGTACTCGTGGCCGTCCACGTACATGCGCTTCAGCCACCACGGCTGGGTGCTGGTGTCGTTGGCGTCGTTGGGGGCGACTTCCATGGGGGCGTTCGTGGCGCCCATGGCGCGGCCCACGACTACCGTGGCGCTCTGATCGGCGGCGTCGGAGGCCTGGAGGTAGATGAACCACGGGCCGCCGGGATACAGGCCGCACAGGTTGCCGCCACTGTTGGCGACGGCGGGGTCGTAGTGGCGAATGACCTGCGGCGAGCCGTTGACGTTGGCCAGGGCGACATCGCCACGGCCCAGCGTCACCGTGCCCAGGTAGCGAGGCGCGAACGAGCCAGTCCAGTAGATATCGAACTGGGCGCCGTTCGGGCTGGTCAGGTTGTTGCGCAGGACGGCGACGTGGTCCAGGAACTGGATGACGTTCCGACCCGGCGTGGTCGCGTCAAGGTCGAGAGTCTTGGCATCCGTGCGCAGGATGAGTAATTCATCGCCGCTGAGCGGAGTACCGTTGGTATCGAGGCCGTCCAGCGTGCCGGTGCCATTGAAGTCGATGGCGACATCGCGGGACAGCGTGTTAAACAGGGAACGCTCGCTCTCGATGTAGGTGATGTCGGGTGAGGCGTCGAAGTCGGCGTCGAACGACGTCAGGCCGAGGCCGCGGGTCGCGCCCGCGCCACCACTCGTGAAGTTGCCATTGGCGTCGACCAACTCACTGCTGCGCTGGCCGACGGGGAAGATGAACGTACCACCACCGGGGCGGGCGTAGATGGGCTGCGGGCCGGGCCGGCCGTTGGCGTTGAGCGGCTGGTTGCCGATTAGCCCATAGGTGAACTCCTGCAGGATGGCCGGATAGGCGATGTCGCCGGCGCTGACATCACCCGACTGGTCCTGATCCTTGTCCAGGTGCAGCGGTTCGTACCACTGGCGGTGCCACACCTTCTCGGCCGTGTTGACGCCGCTGCCGCTGGCGAACAAGCGCCGATACAGGCCCGCCCGCTGGTTCTCGTCCGGGGTGTAGACCTCGGACATGATGGCGGGGTTCCAGGTAATGCTGTCGTTGATCGGCGCCTGGGCGCTCTGCGGGTAGAACGGCGCTTCGGGGTCGGTGTAGGGCTTGTCTTCGACGAAGCCCAGCACAGCGCCTACGGTCGCCGCCTTCTCGGCGCGCTCCACAAAGCCGTCGAGCAGGCCCTCGGCGTACTTCATGGCCGGCCCCGGCGCGGGCGGCAGGTTGCTGACGATGGTCTGGTCGCCCGCGCCCTGACTGCCGTAGCCGTAGGTGCGCAGGGACAGGCCGGAGTTGATGGGGCCTGAGTTTGCGTAGGCCGGGGTAGGGCTGGGGGTGATCGTCGCGGCGGCGGGTGCGAGGGACGGGGCTCCCTGCGCCGTCGACAACACGACGAACCCGACCAACGCCAGCGCGGCCACCAAGCTCACGGCGAGGAGCTGGATCCCCCATCGGCGGCGCTGTGTCACTGCGGGTGAGGATCGGTTGGCATTCATACGATAGACTCCTTAAATCCCCCTCGGCCGGGGCGGGCAGCCCACAGGCCAGGGCCGGCGTTTCAGCCGGCGTGTTTGACCGTTCTGCCATAGGTAACGTCTGCTTTCGACCGTCCGTTATGCTTTGTCAATAGGAATACCCCCGCAAAGGTCATCCCCACAGTCATTCTTCACGACTCCTTCACAGGTCGAGATTTGTCTTCACACACCGTTCGCCGCGCCTCTTGCTGCTTGCGCTTCCACCCAGACTGCGTTACAATAGTATATGACGCATAGCGGCATGACAGGCCGTTCAGTGACGGCACGCCTTAGCGGCGGGTCGTGTCTCTGCCCGATGAGGGGCAGCCCACAAGAAAGCGGATACTATGATCTCCTTCCAACTGTCCGATGACCAGAAGATGCTGCGTGACGTGGCGCGCGAGTTTGCGGCGAACGAGATCTGGCCCGTCGCCGCTAAGTACGACCAGGAGAATGCCTTCGCCTGGCCGGTATTCAAGAAGGCCCAGGAAGTGGGCCTCATCAACCTCAACATTCCCGAGCAGTACGGCGGACCGGGGTTGACGTCGCTGGACGAGTGCATCGTGACGGAGGAGCTGACGTGGGGGTGCGCCGGTATCGGCGCGTCGTTGGGGATCAACGCGCTGGCCGCGTGGCCGATCATGATCGGCGGCTCCGAGGAGCAGAAGCGGACGTGGCTCGGTCGGCTCATCGACGGGCAGCTGGCGTCATACTGCGTGACCGAGCCAGGGGCCGGCTCTGACGTGGCGGGCATGCGCACGTCGGCCAAGCGCGCGGGCGACAAGTACATCCTCAACGGCACGAAGACGTTTATCAGCAATGCGACCGTCGCCAACTTCTACGTTGTCTTCGCCAAGACGAACCCGGACGCCGGGCACAAGGGGATGTCGACGTTCATCGTCGAGCGGACGATGCCAGGCGTCAGCACCTCGCAACACTTCGACAAGATGGGCCAACGCGCGTCGGACACCGCCGAGGTCATCATGGAAAATGTCGAGGTGCCGGCGGCCAACATGCTCGGCCGCGAGGGCGACGGCTTCCGCATCGCGATGGGCGTCTTCGACCGCAGCCGCCCGACGGTTGGCATCTCG
>CAZLBQ010000041.1:0-20136 GCA_964557745.1 uncultured Anaerolineales bacterium | reverse complement strand
CGGCGTGGCCGCCGCGGTCGCCGCCGCTTCCGCTGTGGGTGGCGCGCCGGTCGCACCCGCGACCGGCAGCGTTGGTGGAACGGTACCGACTGGCTGCGCCGGCGCGGCGGGGGCCGCGGTGGCCGTGCCCGCCGGTGTGCCCGACGGCGCAGCGCTTGCTGGCCCTGTCGCCGCCGGTGCCCCTGCCGTTCCGCCGCCCGGCGGGGCGGCGGTGACGTTGACGGCGCGTGTTGCGGAGGGTGTGCCTACCGTCGCCACGCCAGACGCGCTCACGGTGGCATTCGCCGGCCGTGTCGCCGCCACGGTCGCCGCCTGGAGGGCGACAGGCGTGGCGGCGACAGTTCCCTGGGCCGTCCCGCCGCTGGGCGCGCTCGGAGAGCCGCTCGGTGTGGTTGCCGTCTGGCCTACACGCGCCGGCGTGGGTAGGACGAGGCGCGGCCCTTGCAGCCGATCACAGCCTGCCAGCGCCAGCGCGAAGAGTAGACACAGCCCTAGTCTCATGCGAAGCATCTGTTATGTCCTGATTCATAGCGTAGCGCAACGGCGCGTGGCCACCTCTACGCGACCTCAACCATATCGTGACGACATGCCTACGTGGGCGTAGCGCCGATTCAGCGCGGCGCGAGCACCTGGCGGTAGCCGTCGCCCTCGCGGACCCACGCCGTCACGCTCACCAGCTTCGACGAACCCACCGGAATCTCGCCACGCACCAATGCCTGGGTCTGCGGGGCGATCCCTTGCAGCGCCTGGCTCAGCGCCGCCGCGTCCTGCACGAGTGTCGGCGCATTCCCCGCCGTGGTTCGCACCCAGACCGTCGAGTTCGTCAGCGCGGCGACGGCCTGGTTGAACTCGGTATCGTTGATAAACGGGCGGTCGTAGTCGAGGATCGGCTCCGGCTGGTTGCCCTCTATCTCTTCCACCCGCAGCGCGATGAACGTCCCACCCGGACCACCTGGTGTGCCCCACACTCGGACCTGGGCGCGCGCGTCGACGTTGAACGTCGCGCACAGCGGGCTGATGACCTGGTTGACGGGCACACCCAGCCCTGGCACGGCCAGCACGGCCTCGCTGTGGCCGGTGACGCGGAGTGTTTGCCCGCCCGTCTGGAGGTCGAAGGCGAAGCAGCGCGCCAGGGGGGTGTACTGCGCCAGGTTGGTGATGCGGCCGGTATGAGTCTCCAACGTCGCGCTCGCCAGCGGGAAGTCACTCGCCTCCCAGGGCTTGACGGGGCGCTCTGGCAGGGCCGTGGCCGTCGGCGTCGTCGCCGGGCGGGTCGGCGTGCGCGTCGGCGTCGGTACGCTGGTTGTTGCGGTGGCGGTGGGCGCGGCCGTCGCGGTGGCCGGCGCGCGAGTTGGCGTGGACGTGGGGGACGGCGGCTGCGTGGCCGTCGCGGTGGCAGGGATGGGCGTCCGCGTCGGCGTGCGGGTCGGGGTGAAGGTCAGGGTCGGGGCGCGGGTCGGCGTCAGGGTCGGCGGCGTGGTGGCGCTTGCCGTCGGCAGCGGGATGATGGGGATATCGGTGGGCGTCGGCGTCAAGGCCACCGTCGCCCAGCTCAACTGGATGACGGCACGCCCGCTGCGGTCGTAGTAGTCGAGCCGCAGGTCGTGGTCTCCCGCGCTCAGGCGGCGGTCGGCTGTGTACGTCGAGACGCCCTGGTCACGCCACTGATCGATGATCAGATTGCCGTCGACCCACAGCCGCGCCCCGTCGTCGACGGTGACGGTGAAGCGGTAGACGCCGTCGTCGAAGCGCTGGCGGCGGCTGAAGCGCGCCGAGAAACTGTTGGCGGGCAGACGCGGGTCGGGGCTGCCATTGCCCCAGTCGAAGTACACTTGGTCCTCGTCGCGCACCAGATCGGGCACGCCGCTCAGGCCCGTGTTAGCCCAGTACTCGGCCTTCCAGCCGTCGAAGCGGGCGGGTTCAACCCAGAACTGGATCAGCGCACGGCCCCCGGCTTGGTAGTAGTCGACCTGGAGCGCGTGGAAGCCGGCGCTGAGGCCGACGTCGCGCTGGTAGGTCTGGCCGGCGTCGTTGGGGCGCCACTCGTCGATGAGCAGTGAGCCGTCCACCCACACGCGCACGCCGTCGTCGGCGCGGGCCTTCAAGCGGTACGTCCCCGCCTGGAAGGGCAGCGACCGCGTCCAGCGGGCGGCGTAGTTGGTCGCCGGCAGGAAGACCCCATCCGGCGACTGGGGCGGCTGGTTGCTCCAATCGAAGTCAATCTTGTCGTCGTTGCGCACGAAGGCCGAGGGTCCACTCAGATTGACATTAGCCCAGTACTCCCCGCGCCAGGCCGTGATGACGGGCGGGGTGCGTGTCGGCGCCGGCGAGGTGGCCGTGACCACGGGTGGCGGCACGGTGAAGACGACGACGGGTTGCGTCGGCGGTGGGATGGGGATGGGGACGGACGTCGCTGTGGGCAGCACCGCCAGGGGCGTCGAGGTGGGGGGCGGCGGGGGCGGCAGGGCGCGCAGCGTGACGCGCGTCGCCTGGAGGCGCACGCCGTCCTGCTCGCCAACGGCCTCGATGACGCCGCCGATGGGGAGACTCGTCCAGACGAGGGGCTGGCCGTCGACGCCAATGACCATCGTATTCGACCCGACCAGCACCAGGCTGGCTGTGCCCTCGACGGGCTGCACGGCGACGAGACCCTGCGCCGCGACCAGGCTCTGCACGACGCCGACCACGCGGCCCGCGCCGCCTGTCCCGCCTGATCCACCACCCGCCGCACCGCCAGGAGCGGTAGCCGTCGGTTGGCCACCGGGCGCGGGGCGCAGCGTCGGTGGCGGCGGCGCCGTACCCAGGACGAGGGTCGGGGCGGGCGTGACCGTCGGGCCGGGCGTGCCGCTCGGTTGCAGAACAATACTCGCGGGCGTGGCCGGCTGGACGCTGAAGGGCGCGCGGGCCGTCGTCTGTCCGTCGAGGCTGCGGGCGACGACATCGACCGCCGACAGTTCGGCCCAGCGGCCGGTCTGTGGGAAGGTGAAGTCGGCGCTGAACTGGCCCTGGCTGTTGGCCCACGTTGCGCCCACCTCCTCGCCGGCGACCTCGCCGGGGCGGGCCAGGGACAGGGTCAGGGCCTGGTCGGCAGGCCAGCGCTCGCCGCGAGCGATGATGCCCGTCCCTGGCGGACCGGCGCTGGGCGTCAGGGTGAGGCTCGGGGCGGTGGGCTGGCGCCGCCAGAGGAAGAGGGCCAGACCGATGAGCACGACGAGCGCCCCCAACCCGATGAGGAGGGCAATGCGAGTGACAGCCGCTGCCTCGGTGCGCGGCGAGACACGCCAGGTCATACAGACTCGCTTTCCAGGACGGTATATCCCCTGTCACGATTATACCATAGCTGGACGGAAGTCGATACTGAAATTCGTTTGATGATAGGCAAAGGGTCCCGCCGCGCTGGCGAGACCCTTTGCTCCGCTCAGGGTGATGATCGAGACCAGGGTTTACTTCAGGCCGTACACTACCTGGACCTGGGTCGTCACCATCAGTTCGCCCGGCTGGACGGCCGCCGACGCTACCGCCATCTCCACCATGCCGCCCTTGCCCATCGGGCTGTCGAACACCGGGCCGCCGGTGATGACGCTGCTGACCTGGACAATCTCGCCCAGTGTTACGCCCGCCTCGCCCGCCAGCTCGGTCGCCCGCGCCTTAGCGTCGTTGACGGCCGCCGCGCGCGCCTGGGTCTGAGCCGACGCCGGGTCGGCCAGGGTGAACTGGATACCGTAGACCTGGTTGGCGCCCGCCTGGAGGGCAGCGTCAATCGTCGGCCCGACCTTGGCCAGGTCGCGGATGCGCACCCGCACCATGTTGGACACCTCGTAGCCGGATGTCTTGCCCTCCGGGGTGGTGCGGGGGTTGACGTTGTAGCCCGTCGTCTGGATGTCGGCGTCGGCGATGCCAGCCTGCTTGAGGGCCTTGAGCAGGTTATCCATGTCCTGGTTGACCTTGCTCTGCGCCGCCGCCACGGAGTCGGCCTCCGCGCGCACACCGAGCGTCGTCTCGGCCATGTCAGGCTTGACCGACACCTTGCCCTGGCCGACGACGGTCAGGCTCTTGGGCAGGCTGGCCGCCTGGGGCGTTGACTGCGCGGCGGCCATGGGCGCCGCATCAGGGGCGCGGTTCAGGAAGATGACAGCCGCCACGGCCATCAGGACCGCGCCAATGCCCATCTCTACAATCCACCAGCGTCGCATGAGTTACCTCCTTCAATCACAGCTCTGTCTTCGGGATGCACTGATCTGCTTAGGGGACGACAGGGGGCGGCAAAAGGTTCCCGCATTCTGGCTATGAATTACTTCACACCAGGCCTGCGATGCGTCTCACGGCGGCGGGCGGCGGCTTCTGGTACGATAGGGGCACAAAGGAACACCCCACTAACAGAGATGAAGAAAGGATCAGCCGCCATGAAGAGCACCGTTTTCCTCAAGTTCGCCGTTTTCCTGGTCGTCCTCACCGCCCTGCTGGCCCAGGCCGCCGCGACCTTCGCCGATGGCCCTGTGATTACCGACAAGAAGCCCATCGCCATCGACGACACGCACCTGAGCGTATCCAACGACGGCAGCGCGACCCTCTATGTCCAGCGTAAGGGTGTCGCCGCCACGATTGAGAACGGCAACCTGTCGCCTGAAGACGCCCTGCCGCCCGCCGTTGAAGGCGCTGGTAGCTTTGAGCGCATCAATGGCCGCGACCCGCGCCTCGATAGCGTCATCGGCGCCGACGACCGCGTCCGCATCAACCCGACGACGAGCTTCCCGTGGCGCGCCATCGCCCACCTGGAGATCTGGACGTCCGGCAATACCAGCGCCAACCCCAACGGCGGCTGCACCGGCTGGTTCATCGGCCCCCACACCGTCGTCACGGCGGGCCACTGTGTCTACCTGCATGACAGCGGTGGTTGGGCGCGCCAGATCCGCGTCATCCCCGGCCGCAACGGCGCGAACTCGCTGCCCTACGGCTCGCAGATCAGCACCTCGTTCCGCAGCGTCAAGGGCTGGACGAACGACCAGGACAGTCGCTACGACTACGGCGCGATCATCCTGCCCAACAACAACCTGGGCAACGCGACGGGCTGGTTCGGCTTCGCCTCGCTCAGCGACAGCAGCCTCCGCGGCATGATGGCGAACCTGTCGGGCTACCCGGGTGACAAGGCCTACGGCACGCAGTGGTTCCATGCCCGCCGCATCACGAGTGTCGAAGCCCGCCGCGTCTTCTACGACATCGACAGCTACAACGGTCAGAGCGGCTCGCCCGTCTGGCGCTACCTGAACGGCCAGCGGCACGGCGTCGCCATCCACACCAACGGCACCGGCGGCTGCGGCGGCAGCGTCAACTGCGGCACCCGCATCACCCAGCCCGTGTTCGACAACCTGCTCGCCTGGAAGCAGTAACCCTCAACCAGGAAATAGCGCGGGGGATGGTCAGCCGACCATCCCCCGCGCTGTTGTCTTGTCCCGAACGGCGCTATGAGGCCCCTTGCTTCGCCGCCGCCGCGTAGGCCTGGGCGCGCAGCGCCTCCAGGGCCGGGCTGATGTCTACGGGGTAGGTGTGGTTGTCGTCCAGGCCCTTGAGCGCGGGCGGGAGTTGAGCCAGGCGCTGCTTGCAGAAGTCGCGCGAGCGCCCCAGCGATGGAATATCGGCGACGATCTCGCCCTTCGCCATGACGTGCTGGAGCAGCGGCTGTGCCCCCGGTGGTCCCGCCTCACTCGCCAGCGCGATGACGTCGCGCTCCATCGTCCCGGCTGGCGTGAAATGCCGCCACACCTGCTTACTCCCCGGCAGCGTCGCCTTGCCCGTGCTCAGCTTGGCGCGCGGCCCGGCCGGGTCCTCGACCAGCTTGTAGACGGCCCCCAGCGACGGATCGTCGGGCGACGTGCCCAGGTTGGTGCCGACACCAAAGCTGTCTACCGCCGCGCCCTGCTGGAGCAGGTTCCGCATCTGGTACTCGTCCAGGTCGCCGCTGAGCAGGATGCGCACGTCGTTGAAGCCCGCCGCGTCGAGCCTGGCGCGGACGCCCTGCGAGAGGGCGACCAGGTCGCCGCTGTCAATGCGCACGCCGCGGAGTTTCTCGCCCCGCGCCGCCATCTCGCGCCCGACGATAATCGCGTGGTCGGCCCCGCGCAACGTGTCGTAGGTATCGATGAGCAGGATGACATTGGTCGGGCAGTCCTGGGCGAAGGCGCGGAAGGCGTCCAACTCGTGGTCAAACGACATAATGTAGGCGTGGGCCAGCGTGCCGTAGGTCGGGATGCCAAACATCTGCCCGGCCAGGACGTTAGACGTGCCGGCCGCGCCGGCGAGGTAGCTGGCGCGGGCGACCTTCATCGCCGCGTCCATGCCGTGGTCGCGCCGCAGCGACATGTCGATGACCGCCCGCCCCTCGGCGGCGAGGGTCATGCGCGCCGCCTTGCTGGCCCACATACTCTGCGCGTTGAAGGTGTTGAGCAGGAACGACTCGACCACCTGGACCTCGATGCGCGGGCCTGCAATGCGCAGGATGGGTTCGGGCGGGAAGTAGATCTCGCCCTCGGGCAGCGCCCAGACGTCGCCTGTGAACTTGAAGGTGCGCAGGTAGTCGAGGAAGCCGGATGTCAGGCAGCGGACGCCCGCCAGGTGCTCCAAGCCCTCCTCGCTGAAGCGCATGTCGCGCAGGTAGAGCAACGCCTGGGCCAATCCGGCGGCGACCAGGAACGAGCGTCCCGTCGGCAGCCGCCGCACGAACAGGTCGTACGTCGCCCAGTCGTTGCGCCGCTGGCGAAACAGGCTGTCGGCCATGGTGAGTTCATACAGATCGGTCAGCCAGGCCATGTTGTCGACCGTGACCCAGCCGAATACCTCTTGGGGATCGATGTCGCGTGGCATGCGGGTGCGCCCTCCAGAAAAGTTTCACAAATTCACGACCAAAGTCGTGACGATTTCAATAAGTTGCGCGTATGTATAGCACAGGTCCACACCTGTCGCAGCCCTGTGCTCCTCCCCCCCCCGGCACGGGGTTGCGCTTTTTCCCCCACCGATGCTCTGGTCCAAAAAGATTCTGGAAATTGGCTGAAACCGCGTATCTTCTACGCGCCCATCTCCGTTATATAGAGCGAATAGAGGGCACGGCAGCGAGAGCACAGGGGGGTCTCTCGGCTGTCGTGCCTCTTTCTTTGTCCCAGGGGCAAAACGCGTAAGATGGACGCGCGTCGCGTGTCTAATTTGGCGCGAGGTGATACTCGCGCCGCTAGTCTTATTGAGTCCCTAGCTCAACGGCAGAGCAGTGGCCTTTTAAGCCAACGGTTCAGGGTTCGAATCCCTGGGGACTCATGCCTCACCAGAGGCCGCCCGTCGCCCGCCCGACGCGCGGCCTCTTGCTATTGCGTCTAGAGCCTCAATCAGAACGTTCTGGATCGCGGAGTTCGCGGAACCGCGCGGAAGGCGCGGAAAGGTCTCGTCCCACCCATCTTTTTCCGCGTCCTCCGTGTCCTTCCACGCCTACCGCGCTCCACATCCTCCCCTGGCCCCTATCCCCAAGCCCCTGTTAATAGGAAGCAATCGACCCGCCATCGACAAACAGCAGGTGGCCCGTCACGTAGCTCGACGCGGGCGACGCCAGGAACACCACGGCCCCGTCGAGGTCCGTGGCCGGGTCGCCAAAGCGGCCCATGGGGATGCGGCGCAGGCGGTGCGCGGCCATCTCCGGATCGGTCAGGTGCGCCTGCGTAGTCCGCGTGATAAACGTCCCGGGCGCGATACAGTTGACGCGCACGTTCTTGGGGGCCCACTCGGCGGCCAGCGTGCGGGTCAGTTGGGCGATGCCCCCATTGGCGATGGCGTAGATGGCGACACCCGGCAGGCCGACCGCCGTCGTCAGCGACCCGACGTTGATGATGCTGCCGCCGCCTTGCTCAATCATCCGCTCGCCCACTGCCTGGCAGGTAAAGAAGCGGCCCTTGAGGTTGATCGTCATCAGGCGATCCCAGTCGTCGGGCGTGTAGTCCAGCGCTGAGTTGCGGATGATAATGCCCGCCGCCGTCACCAGGACGTCGATGCGGCCAAACTCGGTCGCCACGTGGTCCACCATGCGCCGGATGGCGTCGAGGTCGCCCACATCCGTCGGGACGACCAGCGCCTTGCGCCCCAGGCCGCGAATCTGCCCGGCCACCTCGTCCAGGTCGGACTGGGTGCGGCTCACAACGGCCACGTCGGCCCCGGCCAGCGCCAGGGCCAGCGCCATTCCCCGCCCCATCCCCTGCCCGGCCCCGGTCACCAGGGCCGTCATCCCGTTCAAGCTCAGACTATCCAGGCTCATGCCATGCCTCTCCGTGGATTAGAGAAATTCTGCTGAATTACCTTTGCAAGCCGCGCCCGCTCGGCATCCGACAGAAACGCCGCGTCCAGGGCGTGGCGCGTCACGCGGGCGAACTCGTCCCAACCCCAGCCGAACTGCTCGGCCAGCAATTCCCATTCCCGCGTCAGCGTCGTGGGGGTGGTCGTGCGGCAGTCGCAGTTGACCGTCACCCGCAGCCCGGCCCGCAGCAATGTGTCCGCCGGATGCTCGGCTAGAGTGGTGACGGCCCGCGTCTGCACGTTGTTCGTCGGGCACGTCTCCAACGCGATGGCGCGGCGGCGCAGCGTCTCGACCAGCGCGCCGTCACCGATGACGCGCACGCCATGCCCGATGCGCTCAGCACGCAGGAGCGTCAGCGCCTCGTGGACGCTCGCCGGCCCCCGCGCCTCGCCCGCGTGAACAGTACGCCGCAGGCCGCCGCGTCGCGCCAGGTCAAAGGCGCGGGCGTGGGGCGCGCCGCCGAAGCGACCCTCGTCGCCCGCCAGGTCGAGCGCGACGACGTGGGCGCGGCCCTGGTTCGCCAGCGCTAGCTCGGCGACGGCCTCGCTGACCGCGGCCCCTTCGTGGCGCAGCGCGCATAGGATGAGGCGCGTCTGCACGCCTGTCCCCTGGCCCCCGCGCGTGACGCCCTCGGCCACCGCGTCGAGCGCCTGCTGCATCGTCAGCCTGGCCCGCGTGTGCAATTGGGGCGCGAAGCGAATCTCGGCGTAGACGACGCCGTCGGCGGCCAGGTCGGCCACCAACTCATCCGCCAGCCTTGTCAGCGCCGCCGCGTCCTGCATCAGGACCAGGGCGCGGTCGATGCGGCGGATGTAGTCGCCCAGGTCGTCGCACACGAGCGGCGCGATGACTTCGTCGTCGGTGGGCAGCGGCAGGCCGCGCTCGGCGGCCAGGTCGCGCAGAGTGGCGGGGCGGGCGCAGCCGTCGAGGTGGAGGTGCAACTCGATTTTGGGGAGGCGGACCAGCGCCGCGTAGGTGAGCGGCGTAGCGGTCGCGCTCACGGCTCAATCACGCACTTGATGACGTTAGGCGCGCCAAGCAGCGCGTCAAACAGCGTCACGCTCTCGGCGAGCTTCGCCCGCTGCGAGAGCAGCGGCCCGACATCCACCGTCCCGTCGGCCAGCATCCCCAGCGCCCGCTCGAAGTCGAGGGCGTTCATGGCATACGTGCCCTGGACACGTATCTCGCGCGTGACGACGGACTGCATATCGATCTGAATCTGGCGCTCGTTGTTGCCGATCCAGACCACCGTCCCGCCGTTCTTGGTCAGGTCGATGGCCTGCTGGGCCGTCGCGCCTACGCCGACCGCCTCGATGCTCACGTCCGCGCCCAACGCGCCCGTATGCGCGTCGACGACGGCGCGCGGGTTCTCCGTCTTGGGGTTGACCGTCACACTTGCCCCCAACTGTCGCGCCAGCGCCAGCCGCTCGTCGCTCAGGTCGGTGACAATGATGTTGCGCAACCCCATATTCTTCAGAATCGCCAGCGTGAGCAGGCCAATGGGGCCGCTGCCCACCACGGCGACCGTGTCATAGGGCTTGATGTCGGACAGGCGCAGGGCGTGCATACATACCGCCAGCGGTTCGGTGAACGAGGCTACCTCGAACGACAGCGTGTCGGGGATGGGGTACAGGCAGCGCTCCGGCCACACCACCCACTCGGCCATCGCCCCGCCCGCCTGGGCGTGGACGCCAATGACCTGGCGATTGAGGCACAGGCTCGCCTTGCCCTCGCGGCAGAAGGCGCACGTCCCGCAGAAGCGCACCGGCTGGATGGCGACGCGGTCGCCCGGCTTGAGGTTGGTGACAGCCGAGCCGACGGCGGAGACGACGCCCGCCGCCTCGTGGCCCATGATCATGGGCGGCGTGCGCCGCCCGCTCTGGCCGGTGTAGCCGTGCAGGTCGGAGCCGCATACGCCGACGGCGCGCACCCGCACCAGGACGTCGTCGGGCGCAGTGATGCGCGGCGTAGGCACGGATTGCACTTCGAGCTTGCGAATGTCGGTAAACACGAGAGCCTGCATGGTGTCGGCAGGCGTGGGCAGAGTCATAAGGGTCTCCACAAGATAAACGGTGCTGTCAGTATAGAGAAGAGCGGGACGGGGGTCAACTCAGGGTAGCGATAAATGTGCCAACGGTCTCGCACACGCGGTCGCGCTCCGGCCCCTCCATCAGTAGGTGGCCGGAATCCTCGAACCACACCAGGGACTTCTGCGTGCTGCCCAACAGGCCATACAGTAATTCCGCATCCTGGGGATTGGTGATCTCGTCGCGGCGGCCCTGGCCAATGAGGGCGGGGACCGCTACGAACGGCGCCTGCTTGAGCGCGTGATGGAGAAGCTGGCGCACCTCGTCGATGGCGCTCAAGGGGAACCGGACCGTCTTGCGCAGCGTGCTGCGCGTCTCGGCGTCGGTCAGGTCGGCCTCGGGGGCGAAGGTGCGTATCTGCTCCTGCACCTGGGGATCGTCGAAGTTGGCAATGCCGAAGGGGTAGAACCAGGGGATGACGGGCCGCAACAGGGGGACCAGGCTCACCCGCCAGTCTTGCAGGCGCAGCGGCGTCGCCAGGGCCACCAGCCCCGCCGCCGGCCGCCGCTGCACGACCAGGGTCGCCAGCGCCCCGCCCAGACTCTGGCCGACGACCACCACCCGCTGACAGCGCGCGGCCAGGAGGTCGTAGCCCCGCTCGGCGCTGCGCTGCCAGGCCTGCCAGGGCACGTTGTGGAGCAATTCAGGCAGGCCGCCGTGGCCGGCCAGGAGTGGGGCGTGGACGGTGTAGCCCTGGCTGTGGAGAGACTCGGCCAGGGGGCGCATCTCCCCTGGCGTGCCCGTGAAGCCGTGGAGCAGCAAGGCCCCGATAGGTCCGCCCTCGAACGTGAATGCGTCTCGATTGTCCGTCATCGTTCTGCCTGGTCCAACGCGGCTGACAGGGGAAGGAGTCGGTTAAGTCACCGGCGGCAAGTGTAGCATAAGGGACAGCCCTGGGCAAGAGCAGGCAGGACCAGCGCTCGATGACAGAGAGCGGATTGAACGGACAATCCGCTCAATCCGCTCCCAAAATCGGTTGCCAGATGCCTTACTCCTGCTTGGTCAACCCCGTCGGCAGCGTCTCCAGGAACTGGGGCGCGCGCCGCGCCTGGGTTGCGCGCTCGAAGGCATGGGCCAGCTTGATGAGCGTCGGCTCGCTCCACGCCCGGCCCATGAAGGTGATATTGACCGGCAGGCCGTAGGTCAGGCCAGCGGGCACGCTCACCAGCGGATAGCCCGCCCGCGCCGCCGGCGACGAGCTAGCGCCCAGGAAGTGGTCGCCGTTGATCAGGTCGGTGGTCCAGGCCGGCGATCCGGTGGGAGCGACCAGGGCGTCCAGGTTGTACTGGGTCATGACGGCGTCGATGCCTTCCTGCCCACCCAGGCGGCGGCTGCGCGCCAGCGCGTCGAGGTACGCCTGCTCGGTGAGCGGGCCCTTGGCCTCGGCTTGCAGGAAGATCTCCTGGCCGAACCAGCGCAGCTCCTCGGCGGCGTGCGCCTCGTTGAAGGCAATGGCGTCGGCCAGGGTGCGGATGGGCACCCCCGTCCGCGTCGCCAGGTAGGCGTTCAGGTCGGCCTTGAACTCGTAGAGCAGGACGTCGAACTCCGAGCCGTCGCTCGCCATCGCTTCGGCGGTCGGGATGTCAGCCGGGTCCACGATGACCGCCCCCGCGTCACGCAGGGCGCGGATCGCTTCCTCGAAAATCTTGTCGGTCTGGGTGCTGTAGCCGGTGAAGGTCTTGCGGGCCACGCCGATGCGCGCGCCGCGCAGGCCGTTGGGGTCGAGGAACTGGGTGTAGTCGGTGTGGAAGTGGCCGGCGCTGGCCGCCGTCGCCGGGTCGCGCGGGTCCACCCCGACCAGCGCTCCCAGCACTGCCGCCGCGTCCGCGACGGTCCGCCCGTGGGGACCGACAGTGTCCTGGCTGTGCGCGATGGGCACAACGCCCGCGCGGCTCGTCAGCCCAACGGTTGGCTTGATGCCCACGACGCCGGTGGCGTTGGCCGGGCAGACAATCGAGCCGTCGGTCTCGGTGCCGAGGGCGGCGGCGGCGAAGTTGGCCGACACGGCAGCCCCCGACCCCGTGCTCGACCCGCACGCGTTGCGGTCCAGGACGTAGGGGTTGCGGGTCAGGCCGCCGCGTCCGCTCCAGCCGCTGGTCGAGTGCGTCGAGCGGAAGTTGGCCCACTCGCTCAGGTTGGTCTTGCCCAGAATGATGGCGCCCGCCTGGCGCAGCTTGCGGGCGACGGTGGCGTCCTGGGCGGGCGGTTGGCCGACCAGGGCCAGCGAGCCGGCCGTCGTCTGCATGCGGTCGGCGGTGTCGATGTTGTCTTTAATCAGAATGGGGATGCCGTGCAGGGGACCGGCCACATCACCACGCCGTCGCCGGCGGTCCATGTCACGGGCGATGTCGCGCGCGTCCGGGTTGATCTCGAGCACGGAGTTGACGCGCGGCCCGCTACGGTCAAGCTCGTCAATGCGCGCCAGATACAGGTCGACGATCTCCAACGCCGTCAGGCGGCCCGTCGTCATGGCGTTCTGAAGCTGGGCGATGGTTGCCTCTTCCAGCAGGAATGCGCCGCGCGGTCGGTTCTTGGCGTCGGGGTCCAAGTCAGCGGGCTGCGGGTCGCCGCCACCCATGTCGTCACTCCCAAAATGGACGAGGGGCGCGGCGGCTGCGGCCAGCGCGCTCCATTGGAGGAAGGCCCGCCGGGAGACCTTCTTCGCTTGCGGCTCGACAACGTCACGAGGATCCATGGATTGCCTCCTGTGTGTCAGGAGCGCCCTCCTTGCCCCAGGGCCACGGCGGCTCGGCAACTGGAGAGCGCTCCAGGCCAGAGATCCGGTCCCCCCCGATGGGCTTCTCGTGCGATTGAAGTCCGCGCTGATTGTACTGGTTTACGGATGGGTGTCAACCCGTGGGAGCGCTGGCCGGACCGTCCACCCTCGCCATCAGCGCCCTCACGGCGTCAATCTCGTTCTGGTTAATCGTGTGTCCCATGCCTGGATACAGCCGGGCGGTCACGTCCGCGCCCAGGTGGCGCAGCCACACCTCAGTATCGAGAACGCGCTGTTTGGGAATGTGCGGGTCGATGTCGGAGCAGCCGAGGAAGACCGGCGTGCCATCGAGCGAGCCGGGGTAGTCGCGCGGCGTGCCGTCCGGCCCAATCAGGCCGCCACTGAGGCCGACGAGGCCGCCGTAGCGGCGGGTATGACGCGCGGCATACTCCAGCGCCAGGCACGCGCCCTGGGAGAAGCCCAGCAGGACGAGCTTGTCCGACGGCAAGCCCGCGTTGAGGACATGGCTCACGATGTCGTCGAGCGCCGCCAGTGCGGACGACAGGTACGGCTCGTTCTGCGCCAGGGGGGCCAGGAATGACAGGGGATACCAGGCATTGCCACGCGCCTGCGGGGCCAGGTAGGCCCAGCCGGGGCGATGCAACTCAGGCTCGAGCGTCAGAATGCTCTCCGCCGTCGCGCCGCGCCCGTGAACCAGGAGCATGACGGCCTGGGCCGTGTCGAGCGGCGCGCCTCGGTGGAGAATGGGCTGGCCCTGGTGGATGGGGCGGTCGGTCCCTGTCGACGTCGTCACTGGGCTACTCCTCGGCGCGGCGTTGCAGAATCTGCCAGCGCCGCCGCGCCAGCCCTTCCCACTCCGTGCTGCGGGCGATGACATCCTCGATGGTGTCGCCCGCCTCGAACGTCAACGACCACGTCCCTGGCGTCAGGCGGCGGACCCAGGTCTGCAACTCCGCGCGTGGGATGACCCACGCGCCGCCAAAGGTCAGGTCGGCGTCGATGACGGCGACGACAAGATCCGAGCCCTGAGCGTTGGCGCAGGCGCGGGCGACATTGCCCGCTGCCGCCCGCAGCACCTCGGCGGCTTCCATTGTCCGATGGGCGCGTTCGGCGGCAGTCATGCGTGGATTACCTCAGGCGCGCGACGCCGCTCACGGCACGCGTGCCAAATCTCAATCGGAAAGACAATGGGGTCGAGCCACGGGCCTCGTGGAACACCGTGATTCGTATTCAGGTCGATGCCCTGCGCCAGGTAGGCCTTGTAGACCAACTGGCTGCAATAGTACGCGCCGTCGGTCTGCGCGTCGAAAAAGTTGGGGTTGTAGGGCTTGTGGGGCCGCGCGCGGTTCAAGCAGTACTGGGCGACGGTGGCACGGATGCTGTTCTCATCCTCCGACGACAGCCCGCGCCCGGCTAGTGGGTAGGCGACGCCGTAGAGACGGTCGTTGAGGAGGCGACGTCCCGCCAGCGGGGCCGCATTCCACGTCGGGCCTGGCATGTCGTAGACGATCACGCCTCGCGCCGCCGACTCGACACACTGCCCCTGGGGACCGAGATACACGACGCAGTGGTCGACGTCACCGGGCACCAGGTAGCCCAGCGCGGACCACAGCGCGCCAAAGAGGCTGCCCGGCACGCCATCGGTGGTGCAGATAATGTCCCCGGTTTTGACGGGCACACCTGAATACTCGTACTCGTAAATCACGCCCTTGAACTCCTCTCGCCTATCTTCAAATTATAGCGGACTGTGCGTGACAGTGGGAACCGGCGCCCGCCGCTAACTCGACTTCGCGGCGGGCCTGACCTATCATTGCCAGCATGAGCTACACCACCAATACCCGCTCCGCCCCCGACGACCTGCTCGTCGCCATCGCCGACTATGTCACTGACTACACCGTGGACAGCGAGTTGGCCCTGGCGACGGCCCGCTTGTGTCTGCTCGACGCGCTGGCCTGTCTGTGCCTCGCCTTGCGCTTCCCGGAGTACACCAAACTGCTCGGCCCGCTCGCGCCGGGGACTAGCGTCCCCCACGGGGCACGAGTGCCGGGCACGCCCTACGTCCTCGACCCGGTCAAGGCCGCCTTCGACACTGGGCTGCTTATCCGCGCCGTCGACATGAACGACACCTGGCTCGCCGCCGAGTGGGGCCACCCCAGCGACAACTTTGGCGCGATTCTCGCCGTCGCCGACTGGGTGAGCCAGATGCGCCTCGCTCAGGGCCGCCTGCCCTTGCTCGTGCGCGATGCGCTGACCTCCGCCGTCAAGGCCTACGAAATCCAGGGCGTGCTGGCGTTGGCGAACAGCTTCAACCGCGTCGGCCTCGACCACGTCATCCTGGTCAAAGTCGCCTCGACCGCTCTCGCCACCCACCTGCTGGGCGGCAGCCGCGCCGACATCATCAACGCCCTCTCCAACGCCTGGCTCGACGGCCACCCGCTGCGCGCGTACCGCCACGCCCCCAATACCGGCTCTCGCAAGTCCTGGGCCGCCGGTGACGCGACGAGCCGGGCTGTAAGGCTGGCCCTCATGGCCCTGACTGGCGAGATGGGCTACCCGTCGGCTCTCACCGCGCCTCAGTGGGGCTTCCAGGACGCGCTATTCAAGGGCCTGCCCGTGAGGATCGCCCAGCCCTTTGGCTCCTACGTGATCGAGAACATCCTGTTCAAGGTGTCCTACCCGGCCGAGTTCCACGCCCAGACCGCCGTCGAGTGCGCCATGCAGTTACACCCGCTCGTCACGGACCGCCTGGCCGACGTCGCGCGTATCGTCATCACCACCCACGAGGCGGCGCGGCGCATTATCGATAAGACGGGGCCGCTCCATAACCCCGCCGACCGCGACCACTGCCTCCAATACATGGTCGCCGTCCCGCTCATCCTGGGTCGCCTCACCGCCGACGACTACGAGGACGACGTTGCCGCCGACCCGCGTATAGACGCGCTGCGCGCCCGCATGGTGACGCAGGAGAACCCCCAGTACAGCCGGGACTACCTCGACCCGGTCAAACGCTCCATTGCCAACGCCGTCCAGGTCTTCTTTACCGACGGCACGGCCACGCCGCAGGTCGCTGTCGAGTATCCCATCGGCCACCGCCGCCGCCGTGCGGAGGCCCTGCCGCTCCTCGAAGCGAAGGCGCGAACCCACCTGGCGACGCGCTTCTCCGCCCGACGTGTCGAGGCGATCCTGACCCTCTTCGCCGACCAGGCTCGCCTGGAGGAAACGCCGGTCTCGGAGTTGATGGCGCTGCTGGCGCTCTAGGCGGTCCACCACCCGTGCGAGCATGCCCGCGCAATCAATTGTAGTGAAACCTCCATCCCGCATTGCTACTTCATCACCCTGGCTCAGTGCCTATTCGTGTATCCTTACAAGAGGTAATCCTTCTCGCTGACCCGCAGGGTGAACCTCGCTTCACAATCGTAAGCCCCGCGTCCAAGACACTAAAACCTCATACGCCGACCTGCCGTCTTCCTATAAGGAGGGCCAAATGGCATTCGTTATCGTAAAGCCGGAACGAGAAACCCCGCCGCTGACCCGCGCCCCGCTGTCAGCCGCGAGCGGCGGTCCCCCCACAGTCATAGTACCCGCCGTCAAAGACCAGGTTCGAGACACCATCTACGCCCAACGCGACCCGTTGGTCCGGCTCGCGCACGACATTCACGACCATCCAGAGTTGGCCTTCTTTGAGGACTACGCGGCCGCACGCCTCACCGACTTCCTCGTGGAGCAAGGGTTCGCCGTTCGCAAGGGCATTGGCGGCATGCCCACAGCCTTCGTGGCGACCATCGGACACGGTCCGCTTCACGTTGCCTTCTGCGCGGAGTACGATGCCCTGCCGCCCACTCTCATCTACGATCGGAGCAAGCCGCAGGCGGATCTCATGGAAGTCTGGCTCACGCCGGAACGGCAAGACGCCCCGCTGCTGCATGCGTGTGGCCACCACTTGATTGCGGGAGCGGCGGTCGCGGCGGCTATGGGCCTGCGAGACATCGCTGATGGGGTAGGACTGACGGTGTCAGTGTTTGGCACACCAGCGGAGGAGATGTACGGCCTGCCGGAGCCGCGCGACGGCCGTCTCGCCCCGGGCAAGGTCGTGCTGCTCGCCGGCGGCGCCTTCGAGGGCGTGCATGCGGCGCTGATGATCCATCCCTTTCCCACCGCCGTGAGCGTGTTCATCCCATCCAGAGCCAGTCTGCGCTTGCGCGCACGGTTCTCGAAGGCTAGCGCTGGCGGGCGCACTCTGGCCGAGGCGGAACTGCAGGGCCTCGAGGCGACGCTGAAGCAGACCATCCTCTCGTACCACCAGACCCCCAGCATCTTCGTTGCTCGGTGCGAGGATCAGAACACGGGCGCGCAGGTCGACATCTTCTGGATGCATCGCTCACTGGCGGACATGGCGGCGGCGCGGGATGCCGTCCGCCACTGCATCAAGGCGGCGGCATCTACGTGGCGCGTCCAGGTCGAAATCGTGGAGTACGCCTCGGGCGCCGAGATGCGCCACGATCCAAAGCTCCGCGCTGCGTTTCGCCAGAACTCGATAGCCCTGGGCCGCGTACGCGGACAGGAAGCGGGCATCCGCAGGGGGATTCGCGAGTCCTTCAGCTCGCCCAAGCTGCCTCTGCTAGTTCGCCTCCTCGCGGGACTAGCGCCGCGGCTTCTGGCCGCACGCGGGCTGTTTATGGACTGGTTCCCGATCGACATCGCGTACGGGACGGACCTTGGCAGCGTCTCGCAGGTCATCCCCGCGATCCATCCGTTCATCGGGGTAGGCGGGACGGCAGGCCCCCACATGGCGGAGTTCGCCGCTGATACTGACACCGACGAGGCACACAGGGCCATGCTGGACGGCGCCATCGCCCTCGCCTGGACCGCCGTCGATGCGGCGACGGACCCCAAGCTGAAAGCCTATCTGCTGGAGTGGGCGGCCAGGCAAAGCGTGAATCGTGTTGGCGCCGAGGCCGACTAATCGCGACGGACAATGTTCTACCGACAGAGCATCAACCTCGTGACTCATGATCTTGAGATCGAAGGGATTAGTGCCCGGCGAGGAACGCCAGCACGGCCTCATTGTAGGCCGTCGGGTTCATGGTGTGCATGCTGTGTGAAGCATTCGGGATGACCACCCTCTCCGCAATGGGCAGGTGAGCCGCCAACTCGTCGAGTATCATGCCAAACATGGGCGGACTCACCGCGCCCTGGACCAGGAGCGTCGGCGCATGAAGCTGCTCCACCGCTGGTCGGGTCAGCGCGCCGAAATACGCCTCGGGGGCCGTCCTCGGCTCCAGGGCCATCGCCGCCGCGTTGTCCAGCATCATGGCCCGCGCTGCCGCCGGGAGGCGGTCGTAGGCGCTCGGCCCCAGCACCCCCGCCAGGAACAGCCGAATGCCTTCCTCAGCCTCGCCCTGGGCAAAGGCTTCCCCCGCGGGCTGGAAAGCGTGGGTCAGAAACGCTTCTAGGACAGCCGGACCGCCAGGGCGGTGAGCGAGCCAGGGGAGGAGCGGCGGCTCCCCCAAGACGAGGGAGTGGGCCAGCTCAGGCCGCTGGCTGGCCATCGTCAGCGATGTCATCGCACCGTAGGACGAGCCGACCAGGTGAGCCGGGGCCAGTCCGAGCGTCTCGATGAGCGCCGCGAGGTCGGCGGTGTGCTGCGCGACGGCATAGCGAGCGTCGGCGGCGGGGCCAGCATTGGGCCAGTGGTAGCGGCGGCTGTAGGCGATGACCCGGTAGCGCTCACCAAAAGGCGCCATCTGAGCTGTCCAGGACCGATAATCGTTGAGGCTGCCGTGGACGAAGATGAGCGGCTCACCCGACCCTTGCTCGACATACGCCAGATCCACCCCGTTGACGTGGACGTGCTTCGTCTCGACTGCTGAAGTCATCTGAGAACCTCACTTTCTCTCGGGGCTGTCAGAATCGCTGGGTACAGGAGCACCTGAGCCTGGACGGTGTCCAGCACTAAATATGCCAGCTTGGATACTACACATCCAGCTTCCAGTTTCGCCAGCACGTCTCTTATCGAGCTACCAGCGTATCTTCATCCCCAGCCCAGCGTTTACTTTACATAGAGGCCTCGCCCTTGCCTGGCTTGCTGCCCGCGTTGCCGCGTCCCTTAGCCTCTCACAACCAGGAGCCTTCGCCATGCTCTACCCCAAGCAGTCCGCCACAGTCCACATCGAGCAGCTCGGCGACGAGTTGTGCCTCTACGATTGGGAACGCAAGCAAGTCCACACTCTCAACCTCACCGCCGCTCGCGTCTGGCGTCTGTGCGACGGACAGACCAGCGTCGCGCAGATGGCGGCGACGCTCGGATCCGAGCTGGGTCTCCAGAACGCCGAAGCCCTGGTGTGGCTGACCCTGGAGCGGCTGGAGAAGGCAGGGCTACTGGCGGAGCCACTGGCGCGCCCAATGGCCCAACGCCCTCTCACCCGCCGCGAGGTGTTACGGCTGGGGGTAACCGCAACTCTCTTACCCGTGATCCATTCGCTGACGGCGCCGCTGCCGGTGGCGGCACAAACCCCCCGCCCTGTCACCTGTTCCCAGGTGTTCAGCTACACCGGCGCTGTGCAGACATTTGTCGTACCGCTGCGTGTCACCGCCGTCACCATCGACGCCTTTGGCGCGCAGGGCGGCGGTTCGTTCAGCACGCCTGGGGGGCTGGGGGGAGAGACGGTGGCGACCATCAGCGTGACGCCGGGCGAGACGCTCTACGTCTACGTTGGTGGTATAGGGGGAAGCGGGAGCTTTGCCGGAGGCGGGACGGGCGGCTTTAACGGCGGGGCGAATGGAGGCGGATCCTTCGGCGGCCCAGGCGGCGGTGGCGGTGGCGGCGCATCGGATGTGCGTCAGGGCGGCGGCAGCCTCGCCAATCGCGTCGTTGTTGCCGGCGGGGGTGGGGGCGCGGGGGGCGGTGTGGGCGGCGCCGGCGGCCCCGGCGGCGCAACTGACGCAGGCCCCTCCCCCAACGACAGCGGAGACGCGGCTCAAGATGA
>CAZLBQ010000040.1:0-20462 GCA_964557745.1 uncultured Anaerolineales bacterium | reverse complement strand
CATGGCGGGGAACAACTGGCGGCCTTCGGGGACCAGGACCAGGCCCTCGCTGGCGCGCTGATAGCCCGGGACCTTGGTCATGTCGCGGCCGTCGAAGCTGACCGTCCCCTGCCAGGCCCTCAACTGCCCCATAACGGTGCGCAGCATGGTCGTCTTGCCGGACCCGTTGGAGCCGACGAGCGCGGTGAGTTTGGCCGGCTCCAGCTTGAGGCTCACCCCCCACAGAATCTGGACTTCGCCATAGCCCGACGTGATGTCGCGGACTTCGAGTGCGGCCGTCATGCTACGCCTCCCCCAGCAACTCTTGCGCCAGTTTCGGGTCACCCAGGTATGCCTCGATGACCTGGGGGTTGGTCGAGATCTCCTGGGGCGCGCCGCGCGCGATGACCTTGCCGTAGTCCAGGACGACGACGTGATCCGACAGGTTCATGACGGCGTGCATCAGGTGCTCGATCATGAAGATGGTCGTGCCTTCCTCGCGAATGCGGCGGATGGTGTCCACCATGCGCGCCACCTCGGTCGGGTTCAGGCCCGCCAGCACCTCGTCCAACAGGAGGAGGTAGGGCCGCGCCGCCAGCGCCCGCGCCATCTCCAGGCGCTTCTTCTGGGCGACGTTGAGGCTGCTCGCCAGCATATCCGCGCGCTCGGCCAGGCCCACGCGCTCCAACACCTCGTCGGCGACCTTCCCTGCGTTCAGCCGCGAGTGCGCCTCGCGCCCGTAGCAGGCGCCGACAATGACGTTGTCGCGCACCGATAGCTCGTTGAGGGGCCGCACGACCTGGAAGGTGCGCGCCATACCCATGTGCGCCACCTTGTAGGGCGACATGCCGGTAATATCCTTACCCTGGAAGGTGACTTTGCCGCCGTCGGGTGGGTAGACGCCGTTGATACAGTTGAACAGCGTCGTCTTGCCCGCGCCGTTGGGGCCGATGAGGCCCAGGATCATGCCCTCCTCAATCTCGAAGGTGACGTCGGTCAACGCCTGCAAGCCGCCAAAGCGCTTGCTGACTCCTTGCGCCTGGAGCATCATTCGAGCCACCTCCTCAATTGCGGGAAGCGATTGCGCAGCCAACCGACCGCGCCGGCCGGGACGAAGAGCACGATCAGGAGCAAGGCCAGGCCCGCGATGGCCAGGTGCAGGTTCTTGAACAGGTCACTGGTCAGCAGGTAGCCGCGCAGGCGGTCGTAGACGGCGGCGCCCAGCAGCGGGCCGAGGACGGTGCCCTGGCCGCCCAACATGACCATGACGATGATCTCGATGGACATCTGGAGGCGGAAGGCGTCAGCGGGTTCGACGTTGCCATTCTTAAAGAAGAACAGCGTCCCGATCACGCCGGGGAAGAACGCCGACAGGATGAAGGCCAGCGTCTTCCAACGCGTGGTGTTGACGCCCATGACGAGGGCCGCATCCTCATCCTCGCGGATGCTCAGCAGGCCCAGGCCAAAGCGCGAGCTTTTGACGTAGAAGCTGACGATGACGATGATCAGCACCAGCGCCCACATGAGGTAGAAGCTGGTCCACAACGCCTGGGCCGGTCCGCCGTACTGGCGGTAGACGGCAAAGTTGATGGACATCCCCGTCGAGCCGCCAAACGGCTCGAAGTTGGCGACAAAGGCCCGCGCGGCCTCGTTGATGCCGATGGTCGCCAGGCCAAAGTACGCGCCGCGCAGGCGCAGGATGGGCAGACCGATGAGCAGGGCCAGGATAGCTGCCACGACGCCGCCGACGAGCAGGGCCGGGTAGAGCGGCCAGCCCTGCTTGCTGACGAAGTAGAAGCCGGCGTAGCCGCCCAGGCCGAAGAAGACGATCTGGCCGAAGCTGACGTACCCGGCGTAGCCGAGCAGGAGGTTCAGGCTGGAGGCCAGGCCGGCGAACATGAGCAGGGTGAACATCAACTCGCGCACCGTATCCTGGCGGGAGATGATGGCGATGCTGCCCAGGAGCACGACGACGGCGACGGTCAGCCAGAACGACGGGCGCTGCCAGACACGCGAGGGGACACGTGACAGACTGGGGCGAACTTGTTCTGCAGGGGCGGACGCGACAGGCGAGGCGCTCATGCGCGGCCTCCTAGCAACCCGGTCGGGCGGATCAACAGGACGAGGACGAACAGGGCAAACTCAACGACCGGCACCCAACTGACAGGCATGAAGGTGGGGATGAGGCCCTCTAGCACGCCCAGGATCAGCCCGCCGAGCAGCGCGCCGATCGGGTTGCCGAGGCCGCCGAGAACACCGATGACGAACGACTTGAGCTGGTAGGTGTCACCGCTGAGGATGGTGAATGGGAAGAAGGTGGCGATCAACCCGCCGGATAGCATGGCGAGCATCGTGCCGATGCCGAAGCTGAGGGCCAGGATGCGCGAGGAGGGAATGCCCATCAACTCGGCGGCGGCGCGGTTGTTGGACACGGCGCGGATGGCCTTGCCGGGGCGGGTGCGGTTGAGGAACAGGTAGAGCAGGCCGGCGATGACGATGGCCGCGAAGGCGGCGGCGAAGCGGGTGGCGGGGATGATGAGCGCCCCCATCCGCATCGTACCCGCCGAGTAGTCGACGTTGTAGGGCGAGGTGCTGAGGAGCGCCGTGCCGACGCCGATGATCATCATGCTGACGGCGAAAGTTGCCAGCAGGCTCGATAGGTAGGGGGCACGGATAACGCGATGCACCGCGCCTGTGTAGATGAGGAAGCCCACCAGCAGGCCCAGCGCGCCGATGGGCACGAGAGCCACATACGGGTTCAGGCCGGCCTGGAACATGAAGTACATGGCGAACATGCCCAGCGCGATAATCGGGCCGTGACTGAGGTTGATGACCCGCATCACACCCCAGATGAGGGTCATGCCCATCGCTGCCACGCCGTACACGAAGCCTAACATCAAGCCGTCCACGAGCGAAGTCAAGACCTGATCCATGCCACCTCCGTGCGATGCCGGTTACAAGTTGCAGGTTGTAGGTTGCAGGTTTCCAATCTCAAGCGGGGACTGCGCCGCCGAGAGACGGCCCCGCAAACTTTCAACCTGCAACCTGCAACCTTTAACCCACTAGCGGGCCGGGTACACTGTGTTACCTGCCTTGCCCTCCTCCGGCCAGACGACGACCTTGGTCGGCTTGCCGTCGGCGCCCTTCTGCCACTGGATGTAGACCATGTCGTGGCCGAGTTGCAGCCCGTGCATCTTGTCACCGGCCTCGAACTTGGTGTGCCCAAAGAAGGTCATCATGTCCATCTTGTCGAGGGCCGCCTTGACCTTCTGCGTCTCGGTCGAGCCGGCCATCTCGATGGCCTTCTGGAGGATCAGGCCCGCTGCATAGCCGCCCGCCGCATGGTACGACGGCTCTTCATTGAACTTGCCCTTGTAGGCCGAGACGAAGTCCGCCAACGCGGGGCCGAAGTACTCCAGCCCGGCGGCCTTGGCGCCCTCGGCGCTGTACTTCGCCGGCGGCTCCCACTGCGATGGGCCAATCACGCCGAGGGCCGCGTCGCCCAACTCGGCAAACTTCGGCTCGGGCGGCGCGACAAGCATGGCAATGAACTTGGCCTTGACACCCTTCTCGAACAACTGGCGGGCGAAGGTGCTGCCGTCGGCGAAGTGGCCGCCGCCCAGGACGGCCTCGGTGCCGGCCGGGATCTTGTTGATGAAGGGGGCGAAGTCGGTCGCGCCAGTGTCGTAGCCCTCGCGCATCACGACCTGGTAGCCCTTCTTCTCGGCATACGCCTTGGCGGCGTCCACCACGTCGGTGGAGAACTTGTCCTTCTCGTGGATGAAGGCGATCTTCTTGGCATTGGGGTCGAGCTTGGCGAGCAGATCAAGGGCGCCGGTCAGGTAGCGGCTGGCGGGGGTGTAGGCCATGTAGACGAGGGAGTAGCCCTTGTCGTGGGTCGAGTCAGAGGACGCGCCCGCCGTGATCATGACCTTGCCGTACTGCTCGGCGATGACGGCCACGGCATCGGCCAAGCCGCTGGAGTACGGGCTGATGAGGAAGTCGGCCTTGTCGTCGTTGACAAGCTTGGTATACAGTTCCTGGACGCGGTCTTTCTTGCTCTCGTCGTCGTAGGATTTGACGGCGAACTTGATGACGGAGCCATCGGCCAGCTTGACGCCGCCCTTGTTGTTCACGTCATCCACCCACATCTTCAGACCGTTGGTCTGGCGGGTCGACTCAGTGTTGAGGCTACCGGTGTTGGAACTGGTGAAGCCGATGGTGACGGTCTTCTCGCTCCCCTTGGCGGCCGGCGCAGCGGGCGCTTGCGCCTGGGTCTTGGGGGCTTCGCTCTTGGCGGCGGCCTGGGTGGGGGCCGCCTGGTTGCCCGCCGGCGCAGGCGCGGCCCCACCGCTCGGTCCACCGCACGCGGCGATGACCATCCCGATAACCAGGAACGCGATCAAGAGAACAGCAGTCTTGCGCATAACCTTCTCCTCCTTGAGAGACTCGGGCCGTGAGACCGGACAATTGGGACGGCGCCGTCCTGCGTCGCTCACCAGGACCGTCGGGCCGCTTGTTAGGTATACGGCCTATGATACGGTAAGTGCCGACACGATAAGGAAAAGAAGCCTATCTGCTAGGATAAGAAACATCCACCCGCTGTAAGTAATATTGTGCTAGGCCGGATTATATGAGGAAGCCTGACGACGTCAACCAGACGAGGGACAAAAACCCCTATCCGTAGTGGCAATTTGGGAGTATACTAGGAGGCAAAACAGGGCCGCGAAACTCAATCCGCACTAAACTGAAACGAGGCTTCCATGTCTGATGCCAGCACCGAAACTGATTTGGCTCGCTGGGCGGCCGATGCCATCCACGACGCCTTCGCCCACTACCATAGCTACTTCAAGAAGATCGCCCGCCGCGCGAAGGCGCGCTTTGAGCACATGGACTGGCACGGCGTTCAGCAGGACTCCGTCGAGCGGCTCGACCTGTACACCGACACCGTCAAGACGACGCTCACTCGCGTGCGCAAGATTCTCGGCGAGAACGCCCAGAACCACACGGTGTGGGCGCAGATGAAGCGCGAGTATCTGGCGCTCATCGCTACGCGCGACGACAGCGAACTGGCCGAGACGTTCTTCAACTCCATTACCCGCCGCATCTTCACCACCGTGGGCGTGGACCCCCAGATCGAGTTCGTCGCGGCCAGCGAGCGGCCGCCGTTACCGCCCGGCTCGCCTGTGTACCGCGTCTATCGCGGCCTGTCCACCCTGGACATGATCCGCGCCATCCTGGCTGACACGCCCTTCGACATTGGCTATCAGTGCGCCGAGGACGACGCCTTGACCGTCGCCCAGGCCGTCGACGCCCACCTCGCGCAGACGATGGGCGAGGCCCGCGTGGACGCCATCGAGATGCTGCGCTCGGTCTTCTACCGCAACAAAGGCGCCTACCTCGTCGGGCGGCTGTGCGCCGGGGAGCGGACCATTCCCCTCATCCTACCGCTGCTCAACACGGGGCAGGGTGTGTTTGTGGACGCCGTGCTGCTCACCGAGGACGACGCCAACATTGTCTTCGGCTACACGCGCTCCTATTTCCACGTCGATGCCGAGCGCCCCTCAGAGCTGATGGCTTTCCTCAAGACGATTATGCCGCTCAAGCGCGTGGCCGAATTGTACACGTCGCTGGGCTACAATAAGCACGGCAAGACGGAGTTGTACCGCGACTTGCTCAACCACCTGGCGCGGTCCGACGACCGCTTTGTCGCGGCGCGTGGCACGAAGGGCCTGGTGATGACGGTCTTTACCCTGCCGTCCTACCACGTCGTATTCAAGATCATCAAGGACCAGTTCGCGCCGACCAAGACGACGACGCGCGAGGACGTCGTGGAGCGCTACCAGTTCGTCTTCCGCCGCGACCGAGCCGGGCGGCTTATCGACGCCCAGGAGTTCGAGCACCTGGAGTTCGACAAGGACCGCTTCACGCCCGAGTTGCTGGACGAGTTGCTGTCCGTGGCGGCTCACACCGTCAAGGTCGTCGGCGACCAGGTCATCATCAAGCACCTGTACACCGAGCGCCGTGTGACGCCCCTCAACCTATACATTATGGAAGAGCCGCTGGAGAGAGCAGCCGAGGCCGTCATCGAGTACGGCAACGCGATCAAGGACCTGGCGGCGACGAATATCTTCCCCGGCGACTTGTTCCTCAAGAACTTTGGCGTCACGCGCCACGGGCGCGTCGTCTTCTACGATTACGACGAGTTGTGCCTCCTCACCGACTGCCACTTCCGTGTCATGCCCCAGCGCGACGACTTCGACGGGCTGGAGTCGGAGCCGTGGTTCTCGGTCCAGGAGAACGACGTCTTTCCGGAGCAGTTCCGCAACTTCCTGGGCATGCCGGGGAAGCTACGCGAGGTGTTCCTGGCCCACCACGGCGACTTGCTAGGCATCGACTTCTGGAACAGCATGGCCGCCCGGCACCACCAGGGCGAGGTCGTCGACATCTACCCGTACCGCCGCTCCAAGCGCTTTGTGCATGCGTAGCAGCTTAGAACCTTCCGCTGTCCCGCCGGTGAACCGCAGCCCTGAGCAATGCGAAGGGGAAGTGAGGAATCTGCTCTGCCAACGCTACCAGAGCCGATGCCTCACTGCGTTCGGCATGACAGTCGTAGCAGTTCGCGCGTCAGCGCATGTCGGCCCCGACTCGACGATTGGAGGATAATTGCTTCTGACCCTAACCCCTCAAGACGTGCGCCGCCTCGCTATCGCCAAGCAGCGGCTGGCAGCCCCACCTGCGCCTTCCCATTCTTCCAACCCTTCCCACTCTTCCCACGCCGAAACTGACGCCGCCCGCATCCTGTCCGTCGCGCGCGACCTGGGCTGCCTGCAACTCGACCCAACCAGCGCCGTCGCGCGCAGCCACCTGCTCGTCCTGTGGAGCCGCCTGGGTGTCTACGACCCGGCCGCCCTCGACAGCCTGCTCTGGCAGGACCGCGCCCTGTTCGAGTACTGGGCGCACGCCGCCTCCCTCGTCCTGACCGAGGACTACCCCATCCACGCCCTGCGTATGCGGACCTACCGCGAGGAGGTGGACGACCCGTGGTTCAACCGCGTCAACGGCTGGATGGCGCACAACCACGTCCTCCACCAGCACATCCTGGACGAACTGCGGGCGCGGGGGGCGCTGCGGGCGCGCGACATCGAGGACCGCGCCGTCAAGGGCTGGGAGTCGTCAGGGTGGACGAAGGACCGCAACGTCGATCGGATGCTGGCCTTCCTGTGGGCGCGGGGCGAGGTGATGGTAGTGGGACGGCAGGGCGGCCAGAAGTTGTGGGGGCTACCGGAGAGCTTCCTGCCCGACTGGACGCCGCGCCACGAACTGAGCGAGCGGGAAGTGACGTATCACGCCGCCCAGAAGTCGCTGCGGGCGCTGGGCGTCGCCCGTCCCCGCCACATCGAGGAGCACTTCACGCGGGGCCGCTACCCCGGCCTTGTCGACGTCCTGACCGACCTGGAACGCGAGGGCAAGGTCACGACCGTCGAGGTGCGTGATGAGAATGGAGCCTGGCCCGGCCCGTGGTACGTCCACGCCGACGACCTCCCCCTGCTCGAACAGATTCAGGCCGGCGCGTGGGCCGGGCGGACGACGCTTCTCTCGCCCTTCGACAACCTCATCTGCGACCGGGCGCGCACCGAACTGCTATGGGACTTCCGCTTCCGCCTGGAGATCTACGTCCCGAAAGAGAAACGCGAGTATGGCTTCTTCGTCCTGCCCATTCTCCACGGCGACCGCCTCATCGGCCGCGTGGACCCGACAATGGACCGCAAGGCCAGGCGGCTGACCGTCAACGCGGTGTACGCCGAACCCGACGCGCCGTCGGACGACACAACGGCCCGGGCCATCCGCGCGGCCATTGAGGACCTGGCGCGCTTCGTCGGCGCGCAGGACATCGTGTACGCCGAGAAGGTCCCGACGGGCTGGCGGGCGGCCCTTCGCTAGACCGACTCCAGCCGGCGATTACTCATCCCAGACGTTGCGGTAGCGGCGCAGCGAGACGCCCTTGGGTGGCCGGGCGCGGTCCGACGACCACATGGCAGGCGGGGCCATGACCAGCCCGGCCAGGGCGCGCAGGATGGTGTCGTAGTTGACGCGCCAGCCCGCGAAGTCACGCCAGGCCTGGTCGCGGTCGGGCTTGAGGGGCACGCCCTCGGCCGCCAACTCGTCCAACGCCGCCTCGAACTCAGCGCGGCTGATGCTAATGGGGTCGTCGGGGCGGGGATGGGGGTTGTGGGGGATGGCGAAGAAGTCGGCGATCTCGCGCAGGCACAGGTACTGGAAGTGATGGTAGCGCACCAGCATCTCGACGGCCGAGGGCGGGGTGCCCGCCCGCACCTCCATCATCGTCACGGCTGCCTCGCGCCGCGAGAACGCGCCGTAGATCGTCGGCAGATAGGCGATGAGCAGGGCGACCAGAATCAGGCCGAGCGTCGCCTCGGAGAAGACGAGCAGCGTCGTCGGCAGGTTGGGCGGCTGGGCGAAGCCCAGCGTCAGCAGCGACGAGCCGCTCAGGACAAACGCCTGGACCCCATCCTCTACCCTCAGCGCCCAGTACATGAAAGAGTAGCCCACCTGGATGAGGAACAGCCAGACGATAGGCATGAGCAGCAGCGTGACCGGCGCGTAGAAGGCCAGGATGCCGTCGCGCTGCGTGAACGTTCGGGCTCGCTTCAGACCCAGCTTGAAGAGGTTGAACGTCCCCCCACGCCCTTGCGGCAACCTTAATTTTTCCGGAGTTTTCCCCCTTCCTCTCCTTTCGAGCGCTCTGCCGCCGCGCGTTTCATGTATAATAGAGACGCCCCCTGGACCGCAAGATAAAGGGGTCGAGTTATCCACAACACCCATATCTTGTGTCGTTCAATTGTTCTAGGACCGATGACGGAGCGCCCGCCGTGACCGATTTCGTTCACCTCCACTGCCACTCGGAATACAGCCTCCTCGACGGCCTCGCCTCGGCGAAGGACCTGTGCCAGACGTGCGCTCAGCACGGCATGTCGGCGCTGGCCCTGACGGACCACGGCGTGATGTTCGGCGCGGTCGAGTTCTACCGCACGGCGCAGGCCGCGGGCATCAAGCCCATCATCGGCTCCGAGTTGTACGTGGCGCGGGGCAGCCGCCGCGACCGCACGGCGGGCAAGGGCAAGGACGCGGGACCCTATCACCTGACGGTCCTGGCGCGCAGCGCGGCGGGCTACCAGAACCTGCTCCAACTCGCCAGCAAGGCCCAGTTGGAGGGCTTCTACTACAAGCCGCGCGTCGACCGCGAGTTGTTGGAGCAGCACCACGAGGGCCTGGTCATCACCACCGGCTGCCCCTCAGCCGAGGTGCCGCGCCTGCTGCTGGGCGGGCAGGACAAGGAAGCCTACGCGGCGGCGGAGTGGGCGCGCAGCGTCTTTGGCCGCGAGAACTACTTTGTCGAGATTCAGAACCACCCCATCGACTTTATCCCCGAGCTCAACCGCAAGTTGATTGAGCTGTCGCGCCAGCTCGACATCCCCCTCGTCGCCACCAACGACGTCCACTACGCCCGCGCCAAGGACGCCTACGCCCACGAAGTCCTGCTGTGCATCCAGACGCAGACGACGATGAAGGACCCCAACCGCATGCGGATTGGGGAGACGTTCTACCTGCGCAGCCCGGACGAGATGGCGGCCCTCTTCCCGGACTATCCGGAGGCGCTCAAGAACACCGTCCTCATTGCCGAGATGTGCGACTTCGAGATGAAGTTCGGCGAGTACCACCTGCCCGTGTTCCCGGTCCCCCAGGGCCACACGGCGCAGACGTACCTGCGCGAACTGTGCGAGGCGGGCCTCAAGGCGCGCTACGGCGAGCAGCGGGCCGCCCATGACCCCGTGCTGCGCCACCGCCTGGAGCATGAGTTGGGCGTCATCCACCAGATGGGCTTCGACGCCTACTTCCTCATCGTGTGGGACCTGTGCCGCTTCGCCAAGTCCCAGAACATCTGGTACAACGCGCGCGGCTCGGCGGCCGGCTCCCTGGTCGCCTACAGCCTGAATATCACTCTGGTCGATCCCATCCAGCACGACCTCATCTTCGAGCGCTTCCTCAACACCGGCCGCCTGGAGATGCCTGATATCGACCTGGACTTCCCGGACGACCGCCGCGAGCAACTCATCAACTACACCATCCACAAGTACGGTCACGACAAGGTCGCCCAGATCATCACCTTTGGCACGCTGGGCGCGCGGGCCGCGCTGCGCGACTCGGGCCGCGCCCTGGATATGCCCCTGGCCGAGGTCGACCGCATCGCGCGCATGATTCCCGCCGTGCCTGGCAAGCCCGTCAGCATCGCCAATGTGATGGACGAGGAGCACGAGTTCTTCAACCGCGAGTTCAAGGAACTGGTCACCTCGGACGAGACGGCCCGCCACCTGGTGCAGACGGCCCAGTCGTTGGAGGGTGTGTCACGCCACGCCAGCACCCACGCGGCGGGCGTCGTCATCTCTGACCGCCCCGTGGTCGAGTACTGCCCCTTGCACCGCCCGACCAAAGGCGACAGCGCGGACGCGCCGTCGGTCACCCAGTTCCCGATGGAGATCATCAACACCATCGGCCTGCTGAAGGTGGACTTCCTGGGCCTGGCGACGCTGACGGTCATGCAGCGCGCCGCCGACCTCATCGAACGCTATCACGGCGTGACGTACGACCTGGATACCATCCCCACCGATGACCCCATCGCCTTCAAGCTGCTGTCCAGCGGCAACGTGCAGGGCGTGTTCCAGGTGGAAGGGCCGGGCATGCGGCGCATCCTCCAGGAGATGAAGCCGACCAAGCTCGAGCACATCATCGCCCTGGTGGCGCTCTACCGCCCCGGCCCGCTGGAGTTCATCCCGAACTACATTCGGCGGATGCACGGCAAGGAGGAAGTGACGGTCCTCCACCCGATGCTCGAGCCAATCCTCCGCGAGACCTACGGCATCTGTGTGACCGGCGACGCGCTGGTGGCGGACGCGCGCACCGGCCGCCGCTACCGCCTGGACGAGGCCATCCATATTCCAGACCTCGTGGTGCAGGGCGTCGACGATGAGTGGCAGCCAGCGATAGGGCGGGTCACGCATCGGGTGCACAATGGGCGCAAGTCGGTATACAAGGTAACGTTGCGCAACGGCGCGCAGATCAAGACGACGAGCACGCATCAGTTTCTGACCGAGGCCGGATGGCGGCGCCTGGACGAGATCAAGCCAGGGGAGTACGTGGCGACACCGCCGCACCTCATGGGTCCGCAGCAGAGTGAGCCGGGGGTAGACCGCCGCAAGCTGCGTGTCCTCGCCTATCTCATCGCGGATGGCTCGCTGACCAGTGGGACGTTGTGCGACTTCGTCTCCAGCGAGCCGGACATGGTGGCCGAGTACACGCGCTGTCTGGCCGCCTTCGACAACCTGCGCTGGGCGACGCTCACTCAGGTGCGGAATGTCACGCGGGTGACGGTGGCGAAGGGAGAGGGGCAGCGTTACCACGAGGCCAACAGTCTGCTGGCGTGGCTGCGTGAACTAGGGCTGAAGTACCCGCCCGATGGCAGTCGCATCGGCGGCGCGGGAAGCCGCGAGAAGTTCGTCCCCGAATTCGTGTTCGAGTTGGGCGAGGAGGAGATTGCCTTTTTCCTGGCGTCGCTGTGGGATTGCGACGGCTACCTGGGACGGAAGTTGTGCCACTACAAGACGATCTCCCAACGGCTGGCGCTCGACGTCCAGACGTTGCTGCTGCGCCTGGGCGTGTCTTCGACTGTCTACCGCGCTCCCTATATGAGCAAAGCGGGCGACGAGGCGGCGAAAGAGGAGACCGGCTACCAGGTGACGGTTTACGATACCCTCAAGCTGGCCGACCTGCTGCGTCGCTTCATGGTGTCGGCCAAGGGGGATGTCGCCTGCGAGGCGCGCTACGAACCAACCATCGCGCGGGCGCCCTTCGTCGCCGAACTTCAGGCCCACACCGACCTCTCCGGTCGAGCGCTGATGGCGCAGTATGGGATTGACCGTCAGCACTTCCTCCCGGTTGGAAGGAAGCGCGAGCGGATCGCAGCCCATGTGGTCGCGCCTCTGGTGGCCCAGATCGAACTGCCGCAGACACGGCGCGCCCTCAACGTGCTCTGGCAAGAGGTGGTGGCGATTGAGCCAGCGGGGGTCGAGGATGTCTATGACATCACCGTCGAGGGCATCCACAGCTTCGTCGCCAACAACATCGTCGTTCACAACTGTGTGTATCAAGAGCAAGTGATGCGCACAGCCATCGATATGGCTGGCTACTCGCCGACGGACGCCGACAAGCTGCGCAAGGCAGTCGCCAAAAAGAAGAAGGATGATCTCCTCAAGCAGCGCGAGAAGTTCGTCAAGGGGTCGGTGAAGAACGGCATCGAGGAGGCGACGGCCAACCAGATCTTCGACTACTTCGAGGCCTTCGCCCGCTACGGCTTCAACAAGGGTCATGCCGCCGACTACGCGGTCGTCACCGTCCAGACGGCCTGGCTCAAGGCCAACTACCCCGTCGAGTACCTGGCCGCGCTGTTCCAGGTCGCGTGCGGCGACACCGAGAAGACAGCGGGCTACGCCGCCGACGCCGTCAACCTGGGCATCCTCGTCCTGCCCCCCGACATCAACAAGTCGGGCATGAACTTCGGCGTCGAGCCACTGCCCAAGAGCGCAGTGCGCGGCAAGATCAAGCAGGACCGCGGCGTGCGCTTCGGCCTGGCCGCCGTCAAGAACGTCGGCGAGGGCCCGGTCCAGACCATCCTGGACGCGCGGGGCGAGAAGCCCTTCGCCAGCCTAGACGACTTCGCCCGCCGCGTCGACCTGCGCCAGGTCAACCGCCGCGCCCTGGAGTGCCTCATCAAGGCTGGCGCGTTCGACCGGTTCGGCAACCGCAACCAGCTCCTCCAGGCCATCGACGCCATGATGGGCCTGAGCGCCGAACACCACCGCGCCCAGGACGTGGGCCAGATGAGCCTGTTCGGCGGCCTGGGCGGCGGCGCGACGACCAGCCTGAGCGCCATGAACACCTTGACCCTGCCGCGCCTCGACGAGCCGTCGCGCAAGGAGACGCTGGCCTGGGAGAAGGACCTGCTCGGTACGTACCTGGGCGAGCATCCCCTGACGCGCCTGGCGACGACCCTCGACAGCAAGGTCACGCACTCGCTGAGCGACCTCCACCCCGACATGAAGGGGACGCCGGTCGTCATCGCGGGCATGATCAACTCGGTCCGCATCCGGCAGACCAAGAAGGGCGACCCCTTCGCCTTCATCACCATCGAAGACCTGGCCGGTCAGGTGGACGTCACTCTCTTCCCGCGCGTCTACGAGGGCGTCAAGGGCCTGTTGCAGACCGACACCCTGGTGATGGTGCGGGGTAAGGTTGACGCCTACAACGACAAGGCCAATGTCCTGGCCGACGTCGTCAGCGAATACAGCCTCGACGCGCCGGTGGCGAACGTCGAGGAAGTCCCACTGGAGGAGGTGGACCTGGGGCTGGCCGTCGCGTTTGAGGACCTGTCCACGGTCACGCCGCCCGTCTGGGAGGGGGACGGCGAGCCGGAGCCGCAGACCGTTGGCGCCGGCGACGCCGCACCCATGCTCACCCCTGCGCCGGCCGGGCCAGCGCAGGAGCCGGCTGCACCGCCCCGCATTGCGGAGACCCCCGCGCCGGTCGTCACGGCGCGGACCCCGGCTGCCCCACCAGCGGCGCCCGCTGTGGCAGCCGTCGCCTCGCCCGCCGAGCCGGACCTGGCCGCCGACCTGACCTACCACCTGGAGGTCATGCTCCCGCGCAGTCAGAACGCCGAAGACGACATCCGGCGGCTGGGCGAGATTCACCGCCTACTGACGGGCTACGAGGGTCACGACACCTTCAGCCTCATTGTCCAGCGCAACGGGACGAAGGTCCAGATTGACTTCCCCAACGACCACACCAAGTGCAACAAGCTGCTCATCAAGCAGCTCGAACAGCGCCTCGGCGCGAACGCCGTGCGCGTCATCAACCGCACCCCGCCCGACCCGCGCGAGAAGTACCGCAAGCAAACGGGAACGTAACAGTTACAAGCGAGGCGTACTATGGAGTACCGAACGTTAGGGCGGACGGGCGTGAAGGTGGCGCCGATAGGGTTGGGGACGGCGAACTTCGCCGACCCAACGCCGGAAGACGAGGCGCAGCGTATCCTCTTCCGCGCCCTGGACGCGGGCATCAACCTGATTGACACGGGCGACACATACGCGATGGGCGAGAGCGAGCGCATCATCGGGCGGGCGCTGGCCGAGAGCGGGCGGCGGGACGAGATCTTCCTGGCGACGAAGTCGTTCTACCCCACCGGCCCCGGCCCCAACGACCGCGGTGGCTCGCGGCTGCGCCTCATCCGCGCCTGCGAGGACTCGCTGCGGCGGCTGCAGACCGACCATATCGACCTGTACCAGATTCACCGCCCCGACCCTGATGTGCCCGTGGACGAGACGCTGGGCGCGCTAACCGACCTGGTGCGCCAGGGCAAAGTCCGCTACATCGGCTGCTCGACGCACCCGGCCTGGAAGGTCATGGAAGCGCTGATGGTGAGCGAACTCAAGGGCTACGCACGCTACATCAGCGAGCAGCCGCCCTACAACCTGCTCGACCGCCGTATCGAGAACGAACTCATCCCGATGTGTCAGGCGCAGGGGCTGGCGGTGCTGCCGTGGTCGCCGCTGGCGATGGGTATCCTGGCCGGACGCTACAACGAGGGCGGTTTCCCGTCGGACTCGCGGGCCACGCTGCGCGGCGGCATCTACGCCGACCGTGTCTCGCCACGCGCCGTCGAGGCCGGGCGGGCGTTCAGCGAACTCGCCCAACAGGCGGGCTTGCCGCCGGCCCAACTGGCGTTGCTGTGGGTCAAGGACCAGCCGGGCGTGACCGCGCCGCTGTTTGGGGCGCGGACGGTCGAGCAGTTGGAGCACGTCCTGCCGGTCCTCGACAGGCGGCTGAGCGACGACCTGCGCGCGGCGTGTGATGCTTTGGTCCCGCCGGGCAGCGCCGTCGCCAACTTCCACAACTCGGCGGCCTGGATGAAGATGCGCATCAACGCCTGACGCCAGGCGTGGCGTGCGCCCCGTAACACTGCAAAGGACACACCATGACCACCATCACCATCGAGTTCGAGAAAGGAGGCGTGTTCACGGCGCGTCTCCTGGAGGACGAGGCGCCGCAGTCGTGCGCCATCATCAAGGCGCGGCTGCCCTTTAGCTACCGCTTCCACCAGAGCATCGTGTCGGGGCAGGCGCTGGTGACGCTGCCGCCGGACCTGACGATGCCGCGCGAGAACCAGCGCGTGTCGGGTATCTGGCCGGGGGCGCTGTCCTTCCTGATCAAGGACGAGCCGACGCACACCCCGGACGAAATTTACATCGCCTACGGCATCTTTATCTCGCGCGGGTTGTACATCGACGGCAAGCAGCCGGTCAATGTCTTTGGGCAGATCGAGGGCGGGCTGGACGAGTTGGCCCAGGTGGGGCGGCGAGTGCTGATGAACGGCGCAGAGATGGTGACGTTCCGCCTGGCGTCGTAGACAACACCTACTCCATATCACGCAGACGATAGCCAACCCCCGGCTCGGTGATGATGTACTGTGGCTGGGCGGGGTTGGCTTCGATTTTTTGTCGCAACTGGCCGATGTGCACGCGCAGGTAGTGCGTCTCGGTCTCGTAGCCGGGTCCCCACACCTGGCGGAGAAGCTGCTGGTGGGTGAGGACCTTGCCGGCGTGGGTCACGAGGACGCGCAGCACGTCGTACTCCTTAGGCGACAGGCGCACCTCGCGCCCATCGATGGTGACGGCCCGTTTCGCCAGGTCCACCACCAGGCCGCCGGTGCGGAAGACCGGCTCGTCGGTCTCGGTTTGCAGGCGGTGGCGCAGGGCCGCGCGAATCCGCGCCAGCAGCTCGCCCATGCTGAAGGGCTTGGTGACGTAGTCGTCGGCGCCCAGGTCCAGCGCCTCGACCTTGTCCCCCTCGCGGTCCCGCACTGACAGCACGATGATGGGCACGTCGGACCACTCACGGATACGGCGGATGACGTCGAGGCCGGCCACATCGGGCAGACCCAGGTCGAGGATGACGACATCCGGCGCCTCGGCTGCCACCTCGAGGATGGCTTCTTCGCCGCCGGCCGCCTCGCTGATACGGTAGTGATGGGCGCCCAGGCTGGTCCGCAGTAGCCGCCGAATCGGGGCCTCATCGTCCACGACCAGCACGCGCGGCGGCTGTTCAGTCACGGGTCTCATCCTCAGCCGAGCGGGCGGGTTGACCGCTGATGGGGAAGGCGACGGTCAGGATAGCGCCTGAGCGGTCGCTGCGGTTGGCGGCCATAATCATCCCGCCGTGGGCCTCAACGATGCCTCGGCAGATGGACAGACCCAGGCCCGTGCCCGCGCCGGCCCGATCCCCCTGATGAACACGGTGGAATTTGTCGAAGACGCTCTCTAGCTCATCCGCTGGGATGCCTGGTCCCTCGTCGAGAACTTCGAGCAAGACGACGCCTGGCTCGCGCCGGGCGCGCAGTCGGATGGTTGAGTCCGGCGGCGAGTAGCGGGCCGCGTTGTCCAGCAGGTTGACAAGCACCTGCTCCATGAGCACGAAGTCGAGGGACACCATCGGCAGCCGCGGCTCGACCTCGACGACAAGGCGGTGCTGGCCGAGGAACTGGGCCGGGCGGGCCAGCGCCGCGCCAATCAGGTCCTCTAGCTCCACCCAGTCGCGGTTTAGTTCCAACGCCCCTGACTCCAGGCGCGTCATATCGAGCAGGTTGCCGACAAAGCGGTTGAGGCGCTCGGCCTCCTCCTGGACGGTCAGCAGCAGGTCGCGCCGCTCGACGGGCGTGTAGGCGCTGTCGTCGGCCAGCAGGGTAGATACGGCGCCGGTAATGGACGCCAGCGGCGTGCGCAGGTCGTGGGAGATGGAGGACAGCAGGGCCGTGCGCAGCCGCTCGGTCTCGGTCAGGAGGCGGGTCTGCTCCATCTCCTGGGCCAGGCGCGTGCGCTCGATGGCGATGGCGGCCTGGTCGGCCAGGGCTTCCAGCAGGCGACGCTGGTCGGGGGGGATCGGGCCGGAGCGCGACGTGCGCAGGCCCATGACACCCACGACGCCCTGCGCCGTGCTGAGGGGCAGGAAGAACCAGTCGACGCCGGGTAGCGTGTCGGCGCCGCGCCCGGTGGCCTGGTTGTGCTGCCAGGCCCACGTCGCCGCCGCGCACTCGGCCTCGGTCAGGGTCGTCCCCAGAGGCTGGACGGCGTTGACCAGCAAGCGCCCCGCGTCGGCGAGCAACACCGCTGCCTGCCCCCCCTGGCTCTCCGCCATCTCCTTCACAATCGCCCGCCCTACCGCGTCCGTCCCCGCCGCGCCCGCCAACTCGCGGCTCAGGCCGTAGAGGACGCGGGTGCGCGCCTCACGGCGGCGGGCCGCGTCGGCCTGGTCGCGGGCGCGGCCCGCCAGGTTGCTGGTCAGGACGGCGGCAATGACGAAGATGGCGAGCGCCAGGACGTCCTGGGGGCTGGCGACGGTGAGGGTCATGGTGGGCGGCACAAAGAGGAAGTCGTAGACGAGGACGCTCAGCACCGAGGCGAAGATGGACGGCCCCAATCCCCAGCGCGCGGCGGTCCACAGCACGGCGATAAGGAAGACCAGGGAGCGGTTGGGCAGGGTCAGGAATGACTGGAGCACCCAGACCAGCAAGCCGGCCAGGGCGACGGCGAGGGCGCTGGTGAGGTAGGCGTTGACCCGGCCAGGAGGCTGCCCGCCAGGCTCGGCAAGAGGCCGCTGACCCGGCTCGTCCTCGCCTGTGATGACGTAGACGTCGATATCGCCACTGTGGCGGATGACGTCGTGGACGATGGAGCCAAAGAGGACTTCGCGCCAGCGCGACTCGATGGACTTGCCGACCATCAACTCGGTGACGTTGCGCGCCTGGGCGTAGCGCACGAGGTCCTCGGCCACGTCCTGACCGGGAATCGTGATAGCCTCGCCGCCCAGTTGCTCGGCTAGGCGCAGCGTCGCGGCGACACGGTCGCGGTCCGCTTCGGACAAGCGGTGATGGGCAGGCGTCTCGACGTAGACGGCCAGCCACTCGCAGCGGCGGCGGTCGGCGCGGCGCTTGGCGGTGCGGACGAGGCGCTGGGCGTGGGGGTTGGCGCTGACACAGGCCATGATGCGGTCCTGGGCGGGCCAGGGACCAGGGATGGCGTGGGCCTGCATGTACGTCCGCATCTGGGCGTCGACGCGCTGGGCGGTGTGGCGCAGGGACAGCTCGCGCAGCGCCGTCAGGTTGCCCTTGCGGAAGTAGTGGCGGATGGCGCGCTCAGCCTGGTCGGGGACGTAGACCTTGCCCTCGCGCAGGCGCTGCAGCAACTCGTCGGGCGACAGGTCCACGAGTTCGATGTCGTCGGCCTGCTCCAGGACGCGGTCGGGTAGAGTCTCGCGCACGCGCACGCCCGTGATCTGGGCGACGACGTCGTTCAGGCTTTCGAGGTGCTGGATGTTGACGGTGGTGTAGACGTCGATGCCGGCCGCCAGCAGTTCCTCGACATCGAGGTAGCGCTTGGGGTGGCGGCTGCCGGGGGCGTTGGTGTGGGCCAACTCATCGACCAGGACCAGGGCCGGATGGCGCGCCAGGATGGCGTCCAGGTCCATCTCGGTCAGGACGCGGCCCTTGTACTCGACCTGGCGGCGCGGGATGACCTCCAGCCCGACGAGGAGAGTCTGGGTCTCGGCGCGGCCATGGGTCTCGACGACGCCGACGACGACATCGACGCCCTCGCGCCGGCGCGCCTGGGCCGCTTCAAGCATGGTGTAGGTCTTGCCGACGCCGGGCGCGGCGCCCAGGAAGACCTTGAGCCGTCCCCCCTGCTCTTGCTGCGCCAGGGAGAGCAGCGCTTCGGGCGACGGTCGGCGCTCGTCATCACGTTCGGTGGACATGACTGCACATTCTCATCGTCAGGCCCGGCGGCCCATGCGACGTCGGGCCACGCTCCCCACAACGCTGCGGCGTTTAGGCCGCAGTTCCCACTTAGCCACCCCTTCGATGGGTGAGAACTGGGGCCTGAACGCCCCAGCTTGGGCAAAGGCATTTCGTCTCAGCAACACAAAGGCTGAAAATGGGACGCGAAAATTCGGAATGGCTTATGCTCTCCTCTAGCGACCCCCGCAGAGGAGATCCCTCACTGCGCTGGGGGTGACAGTTGAACGGTTGTGGTTCCATTCTACCGCACGGTGAGCGCGTCCAGGGCCAGGTTGAGACGGAGGACGTTGACGCGCGGCTCGCCCAGCAGGCCCACCTGGCGGCCGGTCGTGGATTGCTGGACCAGTTGGCGTACCTGCGCTTCGGGCAGCCCCCGCGCCCGCGCGACACGCGGGACCTGGAAGTCGGCGGCGGCGGGCGTGATGTCGGGGTCCAGCCCGCTGCCCGACGTCGTCACGAGATCGACCGGCACGGGCGCGCCGGGGTTCTCGGCCTGTAGCGCGGCCGCCGCGCTGATGACGCGGGTGACGAGCGCCTGGTTGGTCGGGCCGAGGTTCGAGCCACCCGACGCGCGCGCGTCGTAGCCACCCACGCCGGTCGCTGAGGGGCGCGGGTGGAAGTACCTGTCCCCGCTGAAGCCCTGGCCGATGAGTTCCGAGCCAATGACCTGGCCATTACGGGTGACCAGGCTGCCGTTGGCTTGGTACGGAAAGACCGCCTGGGCGACGCCCGTGACCAGCAAAGGATAGACGATTCCGGTGATAAACGTCAAGAGGATGACGAGGATCAAGGCGGGCCTGAGTTGCGCGATCATAACTTACCTCCGCTCTCCCCGGTCGTCTCGGCGCTCGTCCAGGCGCCCGCGACGAGAGCGTTGATCTCGTCAATCACGCGGTCCGCCGCGTCGCCTTCGTCTTCGCTATCCGGCTCGACAGGCGCGGTTGAGCCGCTGCGGCGCAGCCGGGCCACCTGGGCGCGTGACCGCGCCTCGCACCAATGGTTGACGCCGCCCACGACCAGGGCAATGACCCCCAGTTCCAGCAACTCACGCGGGACGGCGCTATGGATGGCCGGGACGATGAGGACGGCCAGCGCAAGCCCCGTCACCCACCCGAACTTCTTCACTCTCTCACCAAGCCAGGACCACATGCTCGCCTCCTTCGCATGCCGTGTTACGCCAGATGGAGTAGTGTGACCAGCAGGTCGATGAGCTTGATGCCGACGAACGGGACGATGATGCCGCCGCCGCCGTAGATGAGCAGGTTGCGGCGCAGCAGGGCGGCCGCGCTCATCGGCTGGTAGGACACGCCGCGCAGCGCCAGGGGAATCAGCGCGACGATGATCAGGGCGTTGAAGATGATGGCCGACAGGATGGCGCTGTGCGGCGTCGCCAGGCGCATGATGTTGAGCGCGCTCAGCTCGGGGTACGTCGCGGCGAACATGGCGGGGATGATGGCGAAGTACTTGGCGACGTCGTTGGCGATGCTGAACGTGGTCAGCG